>NZ_JAUBUB010000034.1:0-56107 GCF_036705265.1 Microcoleus sp. B4-C2 | reverse complement strand
AGAATCAGTTGGCGTGTCATCACTGATGCCCTCTAAACACTATCTTTATTCTATGCAACTTCATATAAAATTGGTATGAATGGGTTGATTTAGACGAACATATTGGAGTTGAAGGTTTGCTAGCGGGCCGACGCAGCAGTGAAAGTCAACGATCGTTTGAAAGTTGGTTAATTAACCGCAAGACTGATCGAAATAATCCAGAACGACTAATAACTAATGACTAATGACTGCTGACTTCTCGCTCAACTGTTCCCCTCTTGGCCGTAAGCTTGCCAAGCCAAATCCACCAGCCCGTTAACAATAGCCACAGCCACCACCGCAGAACCCTTGCGGCCCTCAATCCGAATGTGAGGAATCATCGAATCGTGCAGCCGCGACTTAGCCACATCCACCCCCACAAACCCAGAAGGAGTCCCAATCACCAAAGCTGGTCGAATTTCCTCAGATTCAATCAAATCTACGATCGCCGACAAAGCAGTTTGAGCCTGGCCCACCACAAAAATCCCTTCAGGATAGCGTCTTGCCAAAGTTTCAATCCCCCAAGCCGCCCGCGTCCTTTCCTTTTGGGGGCGCGTCAAAGCCTCCATCGAACAGTAAACCGGATTCGCAAAGGTACTTTGGATTTGTGGCGTAATGCCCACCTGCACCATCGGCACATCTACCACGATCGTAGTCCGAGCAGCCAAAGCCGCCGCCCCAGCCTGCAAAGCCTGATCGGAAAAACTAATTAAAGACTTGTACTCAAAATCAGCAGTCGCATAAATCACGCGGCGGACTATTTCGTACTCCGCCGCTGAAAAACCGTGGTCGCCAATTTCGTTATCGATTAATCCCAGACTCTGGGCATCGCTTACGTGCCATTCCATTTGTTGGATAGCTGTCGCCTCTGAGTTGTCAGGTATCAGCTTACCAGCTTTTAGTCATTCGTTGACTGTTGAGTAAAATCTACCCACTGCCAACTGCCAACTGCCAACTAAGTTTCCGACGACGAAGAAGATTTGCCCAACACCGGAGTCAGGAATGCCACCAAAGCTCCGATCGCAAAACCGGCCACATTCCGAACCAAAGGCAACCAGTCAGAAGTCCGAGTCACCACAGGCCCAAGTCCGAAAGCGAAAAACAGAATGCCCCACAGCGGCGAAAAAATCAGCGCCCACTGCCAAGCCACAACCTGTCCCGGCTTCCGAGGCTGAGCCGCAAACCCGCAGATGACGCCGCCAACCACCGATGTAATTAACGTCAGAATCCACTGTTCCCTCGGCAAACCGGGAACCACGCGACATCCGCCCTGACGCAAACAGCCTTCTATCGACTCCAAAGATTCAATAATCGCTCGATCTTCGCCATTGTCCCGCACAAAAAATTGATTACCATAGCGGGTTTGCAGTTCCACCCAAAAAGTGCGCGGCAGCAGCGGATACAGCGAGTCGCCCACATTAAAATTGAGCAAATTGCCCCCTCGCGGGTCAGCAACTAATAACACACTCTTGTCATCTAGCCCCCAATAGCTTTTGACAGCCAAACCGGGGGTGCGATCGTACTGAGTCAGCACTCGCAGTTTCCAGCCGGTTTCGGCTTCAAATGCCTTTAAATTTTTTGCCAAAGTTTGTTCTTCAATATCCGTGAGGGCTTTAGCTAAATCAATGATCGGCGTCTGAGTTGACGGCAACAAATCGGGATTATTGAAAGCGTGGGCCGCAGGTGCGATCGTCCACACGGACAAAGCCAGAAAAAATGCGGCAACAGAGGCTAGAAATTTTCGCGGGAAAAGCTGTGACATAGGAACTTATAATCCGGGTCTTAATTGTGAATGCTAGCTGGCGGTCTTAACCAGAGGATAAGAGAAAACTCATATTTCTTTACAATTATTTACTTTACAGGAAGCCGAGAGCAAGGGGAAGGGGGAAAGAGTTTTTGAGAAAGGGGAGGGGGAGAAGGAGAGGGGGAAGGGCCCAGAAATTAGCGATCGAGCTCCTCAAGGAGGTGAGTAACATCGAAAATCGACTGCATCCCCCAATCGAAAATCTAAAATCTAAAATCTAAAATCGACTGAATCCCCCAATCAAAAATCGAAAATCTAAAATCTAAAATTGATTTGGTTTAGACGCCACCCCGTCGCACAGACGCCGATCGCGATCGCTCACATTAGGATTAGTTCTCAGATAATCTCCCACCCAGTCACAGCCCCTCACCAGCAAATCGTCAAGATCCAAATTCCACAAAATCACCCGATTATCCCGGCCCGCAGAAGCCAGAACCTTCCCATCCGGGCTAAAACTCACACTCATCACACTATCCTTGTGACCCGTCAAAGTTTTCAGCAAAGTCCCGCTGCGACTCCACAGTTTCACCTTATGATCGTAACTACCCGAAGCAACCAACAAACCATCCGGGCTAAAAGCAACGCTAGTCACGCTGTCGCTAGAACCCTTCAGCAGCGTCGCCACCAAAGTCCCATCTACCTTCCACAATTTCACCGAATTGTCGTAACCAGCCGAAGCCAGCATTTTGCCATCAGGGCTAAAAGCAACCCCCAACACAAAACTGTTGTGAGCTCCTTCAAACGTTCTTAGCAAACGACCGTCCCGATTCCAGAGTTTGAGAGTACCATCATCGCTTGCAGAAGCCAGCATCGAGCCGTCGGGACTGAAAGTCACCCCAGTCACCCAGCCTGTGTGTCCCGTCAAAGTCTTAATCAGCCTGCCGTTTCTAGTCCAGAGTTTCACAGTCTTATCCTTGCTAGCCGTTGCCAGAACCTCGCTGTCGGGGCTAAAGCTCACGCTCATCACGCTGTCGGCGTGGCCGTCGAGAGTCAACAGCACAGAAGGCGAACACGGGAATAGCGGAGCCGAAGGACAAGGGAGAATATTATTCATGCCATCTTCTGTCAAACTCCAGACTTTCACCGTTTTGTCGTAACTCCCAGAAGCAAGTAGCTGGCCGTCGGGGCTGAAACTGACGCTGGCGACTCTCTGAGTGTGTCCTTCCAAGGTTTCCAGCAAAACCCCCGTGCGGCTCCAGAGTTTGATAGTGTTGTCCGTAGAAGCAGAAGCCAGCTTTTGGCCGTCGGGGCTGAAAGTAACGCCTTGCACCCGGTTTTGGTGTCCGTCGAGGGTTTTGAGCGGCACGTCATCGAGTCGCCACAGCCTGATAGTTTTGTCAAAACTTGCCGAAGCCAAGGTTTTGCCTTCCGGGCTAAAACTCACCTGAGTAACTCGATCGGCGTGTCCCTCAAAAGTTCTCAGTAAGCGACTCTCTGGTTTAATGTTGCTAGCATCGGTTGGGCGTTTGTCGCCAACACCAGCAAGATTCCAGAGTTTGACAGTCCCGTCTGCACTTCCCGAAGCAAGTGTTTGACCATCGGGGGAGAAACTGACACCGAATACCCACTTGCTGTGTCCCCGCAAAGTTGTTAGCAGTTCACCTTTTTTTGCTGGTGTTGAATTTTCTGTTGGTGGGTGTTTGAGTGCAGCGATGCTCCAGATTTTCACCGTTTTATCTTCACCCGCACTGGCGATCGTTTCACCATCGGGGGAGAAACTGACGGTGTAAATTTTCGAGGGTTGTCTGTTTTCGCTGTGCCATAAATTAGCGATTAACTTACCGTCAGAACTCCACAGTTTCACACTACCGTCATCGCTCGCCACAGCGATTATTTTGCCGTCGCGGCTGAAGCTTAGCCAATTTACGGGAGCAAATTGTTCGATCGTTCGCAGCAGCGTGCCGTCGGTTTTCCAAAGTTTGATAGTTTTATCAGTAGAGCCAGTGGCGATCGTTTGACCGTCAGAACTAAAAGCAACGCTGGTAACGCTATTAGTATGCCCTTTGAAAGTAGCTAACAAACGGCCGTCAGTTTGCCAAATTTTGACAGTTTTATCTAAACTTGCCGACGCTATGGTTTTGTTGTCGGGACTGAACGCGACACAGGAGACACTGTTAGTGTGGTCTTTGAAAGTTGCCAGCAAACTGCCGTCGCGCCGCCAAAGTTTGACGGTTTTATCTACACTGGAAGAAGCTATTGTCTCGCCGTCTGGACTGAAGCTAAGACCCCAAACTACATCGCCGTGTCCTTCCAAGCGGTTGCGTTCTTTGACTCCATAAACTGCCTGCTGGAGGGCTGCAGAAATCAGGATTTCGGTGTCTTTGAGAGTATACATTTGTTGGGAGTGTTCGATCTGTTTCCACTTTTTACCAGCTCTCAAACTTTCCATCATGGCGTCAAATTTGTTATTTGAGAAATAAAGTGCTTCCGAAGCTGCTGTCAGGGTACTGATTTCGGCTCGCTGAGTTTGAGCGACAGCTAGCTGTTTTTGACCCACAGCCCGCCACCAAAAATTTACGGCTGCGATGGTGGAACTGGTGAGCAGCATGACGCCGATCACTGCTACTCCCAGCAGTTGTTTGAGAAAAGTATTGGCTCGGTAGAGCTGTGCTTGACTCATTTTTTTGTCCGCTTCTGCTTTGTGGAGTCTCGCTTCTAAGCCGAATCTTTGGCGAATCGGTCGCACTAAATAGTCGTGTACCAATTGATAGCGGTCTTCGGGCGCTTCCCGTAGCAAAAATAGCAAACCGTGACCAACTAAAATGTCTAAAATTAAGTCCAGGTTGTCGGTTTTCTTGGGTCGGCTTTCAGGGTATGCAGCGAACTGTCGCGGTAGGGAAATTCGGTTTCTGCCGATCGCCGATAATTCGGTTTCGCGGGCATCGGCTGGCTGCGGGCCTGTAACTAACGAGAGTTCGTGTTTGGTTTTTATCAGTCTTACGCCTCTTTCATCTGTCAGGGAAAACAAGATTTTCCAAGCTGCGTCTTCGTTAACGGGCCCGCAGTCAGAGATGACTCTTTCGAGCGATCGTTTCACTAATTCTGCTTTGGGATTGTCCCCCAATTGCTGGTATTGTGCTAGACTGGTAATACCTTCTTCTTGCAGTTGCGCTCCTACTACCTGCAATTCGATTGGTCGCACTTCTTGCAGTTCGTCTGCTAAATCTTCTACGAAGGCATCGATCAGTGCCGGCTCTAAATAAAATTCTGCCCGTTCTGTTAAGTGTCCGATGACAGCCCGCGCGTCTTTGATAGAAAAACTCCGCAGTTGGTAGCGGATGCTTTTGTCGAGAATATTATTGTTAATAGCATCAAGATTTGGGAATCGATCGCAATCTAGTAAGTAGTGCAAATAATCTTCGCGCAAGCACAGAATTATTTTGACATAAGGCAAGTTCAAAAACAAACGCAAAAAATTATAAAAAAGTTGTCTTTGTGCCACAGAAGTTGAAACAAAGAAAAACTCTTCAAATTGATCGAAAATCAGCACAGTTAACAAATTATTTGTGGCATTTTCGCGCAACTGTTCTATAATAAAAGAAGAGACTTCCGAGCTGCGAGCAGGAATAACCGAGCAACTTCTTTTGTGGATTTCCTGTACTCCTTTCGAGATTAATTTACTTTCCTCTTCGGCTTGTTTGTCGTACAGTGCGCTGTTCAAAGCATTTTCTAACTCCACCAGCCAGTCGGTGTAAACTTTGACTACTACGGGCAATGTATCCCGCGCACCCGGAGTAATATTTTTCAAAGCTGGTACTAAGCCGGCATTGACTAGAGAACTTTTCCCGACTCCGCTGGGCCCGTGAATAATAGTTAATTTATGGTCGTCCCTGCTAATTCTTTCTAGCAAGCTATTGATATCTGTTTGGCGCGAGTAAGCTGTCATGGAGGCTGCGATGGCAGCTTGGTTTTGAGCTGAGGGGCCTGAAGGATTGACTGCTTGGCGCTGCTGCTGCAATTGGCTGGCTCCAATAAAAGCTCTAAATCCGTATTGATACTCGATCGAACGCTGGGTTTTTTTAATCCGAAACGCTTTAAGATACTCTCCCTGCTCGAAATAAACCGCTTGCAATTCCGTCAAAATATCGATGTAAAGTCGGGGGTCGTACTTCGGCTCGCTTTGAGATTGAGCCAACTCCAAAGAATGAACCGCCGCTTCCCACTGCCCTAGCTGTCGCAAACTTCGCGCTAAAAGTAAAAGATACGAACTCCTGTCGGATTTAGGATGTTGGATTTTAGATTTGGGTTCGTTACTTAACTCGTTAGTACCCACAAATTCTGGATAATTTCCCTCAAACCCCAATCTCAAATCTTCAATCAGCAATCTCAAATCATTAGGCGTTTGATCCAAAATCGCCAAAGCCAACTCGGCTAGCTGGCGGGCTTGACTCCACCTCGACTCTTGCAGGGCAACTTCAGCCAAAAAGCCGTAATCTTGAGCTAGTTGGCTGGGAGTACCGTAAGTGAAGTGCAACTGCAAAGAATTTTCAGCTAATGCTTGCAACTCTCCCCAAGCTTTCAGGCGCTGCAGCACTTCTCCGAGGTGTGCTGTCACCTCAGCTACCAATTCTGGGCGTGAGGCCAGGGAGAAAGCGTTTCTAGATTGTTCCAGGCTAATCCAAGCTTGTTCCCAGTGCTGGCGGTTGGCTACGGGGTTTCTGGCTGCTTGCAAGCGGTGACACAGGGCTATGTGAAACAGCACTATGCCTTCTCTCTCTAAAAATAAAATTTTGGGCACAGGATTCGACAAGGAGGAGAAGGTTTCTGGGTTTTCGGAATGTTCCAAGTTTTCCAGTTCCCTGTGGCCCGTTTTCTGCTGCCAAAAGACTAAACTTTCTTGGTAGTGAATTAAGGCAGTTTCGGTTTGGTCGCTGACATAGTAATCTCGACCGAGAACGAATTGCAGGCTGGCTTTGAGGGCGGGTTCTAATTCTTCACCGCGATTTTGTAAATCTCTTAAAGCTAATTCTAGTTCTCGGCGTGGCAAAGAGCCGATCGCCAAATCGAAGGTATTGCCGGGACTCAACGGCGAGTACGAGTGGACATCTGATTGTCGTCGGTTTTGGGGCCCAGAGTTAAAAGTTAGAAAGTTTTCTCCGGGGCTGATTTCCCGCTCCAGACCGCGTTTTTCGGACGGGGTTTGGCAGGTCTCACAATTAGCGATGGTGCTGACGTTGCTGCTGGCGAGTTCTGGATTGAGTTCGCCTATTTTAAATATAGTATCGGCCCGCCTAGCGAGGAAATTAATTAATTCGTCAACGCCCATTTCAAATTTAATTGTGGCGGCGGCCCAACTTTTGAAATCCGGGGCCAGACGAATCATTTTGGTCACGATGTCATCTGTTACCCACAAGATCACTGGGCAGGAAAAATTTTTGCGAAATTCGTCTCGCACTTGATTGGTAGAAGCCATCAGTTCGTCGATCGCTACTACTGTTTCTAAACCGAATACCATCAAAGCCGAGGCGGCATCCACAGGCGAGTACCCCTCCTGGAAAGAGCTTGAGAGCAGGGTAGTGTAGAGGGTTTTGACTGAAGCTGGCAGGACGATATCTTGAATTGGAACTGGGGACACTTCTCGCAGCCGCTGCGCTATTTGCTGCCGCAACTGCTCGTAGTTGCAGCGCACCAAAATTAGCGAGAATTGGTGTTGAGACATTGTGATTGACCTGACCAGAGTTTTGAGCGAGCGCTCGTTGTAGTTTGCAGTTTCTTGTACCTTAATTAGATCGGTCATGCGTGCACCTCTTTTGCATTAATCAATTACCTAACGCTCGCCCATCGTGACTGAAAGCGTCTCTACTTAGACATCCCCGTCTCTGTCTGACGCTTTATCTCTGTATAAATACGTAGTTTTCCGTACTTGTCCTATCAATACTTACATATTTATTAGATCCAATGTAAAGATATCATACCTCTCAATCTCAGAGAATGCTAGACTTGCGAATAAAAATTTAAGGTTATCTTAGATTTTTTGATTAAGCGATATATAAAGGACTACAGATCATAAATAGCCAACTGCTTAGTTCACGATCATACCGACGGCTAGCTATTAGTAAACAACTTCGATATATCTGTAGCAGGCATTTAGCATAACAGCAAAAAAAATGTACTCCGGTATGGGATTATGTGAAATTAAGAGCAACAGCTAAAAACAGACATAGGGGGTCTGACATTGCAGATATGAGAGTTGAGAGTGGGCAAAGTCCTTAGTGGTGGCAAAGTTTTAGAGGACAATAAAATACACCGCCTATAGCCAGCATTCAACAGAAATTAGCCAGTGGAAAAAACCGCTGACTGATTTCTGTATTGGATGGTAAGATTTCGGAGTTTTGAGCGATGAATTTTTAGTTAAATTCTTTCTAAATCCCTCGTAGTTAAGGGTTTTTAGAGTCACGAAGCTATCTCAAAAATCCCAACTATTTTGGCTCACTGCGCTGCAGCCACTCCTTATATTTTCGGGTTTCTGCTAGGGCTGGATTAATCCCAAACCAACGACCTTCTTGATCGCGGTATTCAAAGACAAACATACTTCGCAACAAAATTTGAGACTCTTCTTCGCCTGTTACACTTTGTCGGTTGACAACTTGAAACAGTAATTCCCATTCCATGTCATTGATGGCTCCCAAAAGGTCATCGCGATATTCTTGAATGACGCTTTCGAGGCATTCGCGAGAGAAGGGAGGGTCTTCGTGCTGCAAACAGCTATACAAAAGCATCAGTAGATTGCGAACGTGACCGCCACTAATCCGACAAAGCCTGTCTAAAGTTTCGGGAGAGTCAAACACCTGGGAAATCAAATCAATGCGTTGATGGGGAGCAACTGCGGGGAAAGCTCTGGCTAATACTAGCTGGCGCAGCAGTGCCATTCCTTCGAGGTGGTCTTCGCCCGATCGCACTTGCACTGGTACCATGGGCATCACCTTGGGCTTGACTCCAAATCGACTGGCGAGGCGGCCGAAGTCGTTGGAAAAAATCAAAGTCAAGGGAATCGTGTAGACAACATGGCAATTAAGTTTTTTCAACTGTTCGCCCCGGTCTAAAAACAGGTATTCTGGCTGTGTGCGTCCGCTGGGTTTGAGGGAGGCGTCGAGGCGATCGAGGTTGTCAACGATGACTGCGAGCCCTTTTTTACCTTGCTGCTTGAGTTCGGCGTTAGCTTTGTTGAGGAGTTCTTCGTTGATCGACTGCAAGATGCTGTTGGTGCGGGGTTCGAGATATTGCCTAAGTTGCGATCGCAGTTTGGGAGAGTCTTTAGTTTTAGCAGTCACTCTAGCAATGCCTACAGATAACTCGGCTTCCGCTGACAAATCTATGGGAGTCTGCAAAAATTCTGCCACTTCTGCAAACAGATTTGTAAAATAGCTCGGTCTGAGTTTGATTTTAGCCGATTCCATAGTTTCGCTGACTTGGCGGGCAATGCTCAGCAAAATATCGCTGATATCTACATCCCCCATGTCTAAGTCTTGGGAAGACTCAAAGTAGACGACGCAAAAACCCTCTTGCTCTAACTCAGCTTTTAGTCGAAACAATTCCGTAGATTTGCCACAACCGATATGCCCTGTAAATAGCTGACAGGTTGGCTCGTTGGGGGAGATGCGGGTAATGGTTCGCTGTAAAGATTCAATGATTTTGCCGCCACGCACGGAACCAAAATCAATGTAGTATTGATAATCCCCTGGGTCTCCCGCAACAAGGGTCTTGCTGGGGTTGCAGGCTTTATAGAATCTGTCTAATTCGAGTGCGATCACAATTGAAGCCGAATAAAAGTTAAAAAGTTAATCGAAAGTCTAAACTTTCTTTACTTGAGTTTAGTTTGATTTGTAACCTTTTGCCCTGTGGGGTAATGCCCTAAATACCCAAAGAACCTTGATCTGGTAAGGGGTTTTCCCGGCGCTGGAATTGGGAATTTTTAATTAATAATTTTTTATTACTTAGCGGGATCAGTGATATTACTGATATTGGCAGGAGTATGGGTAAATTTGCGGATATCTGGTTAAATGGTAGGGGAAAACAGGGTTCGAGAGAGAAAGATTAAACAGTTTTGAATTTGTGCTAATCGTTAATTACTATATTGTCAAGAGGTAGATGGCTAGTTTTGGAGCGGTTTCTCAAACAGAGTTAGGGCGCAGGCGCCAAAAGTTGCGGCAGATCCGTCGCGCTCGATTGGCGGCTGTGGTGTGGCAAATGCTGGCAGCAAGCGCAATGGCTGGAGGTTTGTTGTGGTGGATTGCTCAGCCGGCTTGGTTGATTGCCCGATCGGAACAAGTGAAGGTGGAGGGCAATCAGTGGCTATCGGATAAGGCGGTGCGGTCTTTAGTGCCGCTGTCTTACCCGCAGTCGCTGTGGGGGATTCAACCGCAGGCCCTGGCCGAAAAGCTGGAGTCCACCGGGCCGATCGCCAAAGCGAAGGTGACTCGTAACTTGTTTCCACCGAGTTTGACTATAGAAGTGGCAGAACGCTTGCCCGTGGCGGTGGCGCAGCCGACGGCGGTGTTGAGATCGAACAGTGACAAGGAAAAAGTGGGGTGGCTGGACGCTCGCGGAGGTTGGATGCCGTCGGATAGTTATACTGCTGTACGATCGCAGAATAGTTCGATCGGGCCCGGCAGCATTCCGGGAACGCAGCCTCAGCGTTCTTTGCCAACTTTAAAAGTCATCGGGCCTTTGGAACAGTATCGCGCGTCTTGGCCGAAGTTTTACCAAGGACTCAGCGGCTTGACGGTGAAAGTGTTTGAGATTAATTGGCAAAACCCGAACAACTTGATCTTGAAAACAGAGATCGGTACCGTACACTTAGGGCCGTACAGTTCCAAGACTGCGGAGCAACTTAAGGTTTTAGACCGAATGCGACAATTGCCAAAACAGATAGATTCAAGCCTCATAGCCTACATTGACTTAAAAAATCCTGCTTCGCCGATCGTCCATTTGCCACAACTCCCCGGCAGTTTGGAGTCGGACTTAATTGCTAAATAGTTTGCTAAACTTATCTAAAGTTGATTGTTGAGAGGAAGTTCCATGTTTGCCGTCAAGCGAGCGCTCAAATTGAATAATAGGGAAGCAACCTTGATGGCAAAACACGCAGGATTCCGGCGTGTAGTATTTAACATGGGATTGAGCTTGCGAGTCCAAATGTACGGTGAGGGCAATTTTTCAGACTCAAAGGTCATCAACGAAGTCAAGAAAGTTCTCACCAACCACGTCAAGAAACAACCTGAATGCGCTTGGATGAACCAGTTGTCTTCTCGTGTTTACCAAAACGCTTTGATTGACTTGAAAGATGCGTTCAGTCGGTATCGCTTGGGAAAAGCCGATCATCCGAAATTTGCCAGCCGCCGGGATGGGCAATCATTCACGGTTGATTCGTCTAATGGAAAAGTTTTACTAACTGCTGGCAACACCATTAAGATTCCCACGCAGGGAACTTTTCGACTTCACGAGCCACTGGAATGCGGTTTTGTCTCTCAAACTTTTACCATTTCACAAGAAGGAAATCGCTGGTTCGTCTCTTTGTGTGTTGATGCGGAACTTTTACCAATTCAACAACCCGAAAGCTCTGTAGGGATTGACGTGGGTATTAAATATTTTGCTACCCTGTCAAACAGTCAAGTGTTTGATGCACCAAAGCCATTAAAGCAAGCGAAAACCAAGCTTGCACGGTTGCAGCGCAAGGCATCAAGACAAATAAAAGCCTCAAACAATCAGCGCAAAACTTACAACAAGCTCGGCAGACTTCACGCACGAATAGCTTGCATTCGCAAAGATTTCCTTCAAAAGTTAACGACTTATTTAGCTAAAACTTTCAAGTCAATCAATATAGAAGACTTGAACGTAAGCGGAATAATGGCAAATCACAAGTTGGCTGGGGCAATATCCGACTTAGGGTTTTACGAATTCAGGCGGCAGCTAAATTATAAGTGCAAAATGTATGGAGCGAATTTAGTGCTGGTGGATCGATGGTTCCCCAGTTCTAAGACTTGTGCGAATTGCGGGCATAAAAAAGATATGCCACTAAGCGTTCGGACTTATGATTGTCCTGCTTGTGGCTCCTCAATAGATCGCGATCTCAATGCCAGTTTAAATATTTTAAATTGGGAACCCAAGGCTATTGGGGGATAGCCTGCTTATCTTGGGATGGCCGACCACCCAACAGCGCAGGAAGTCAACTCCGAATTGCGGCTAAAGGTGGCTTTAGCAAAGTTTGGGTAAGTTTGACAAAGCAGAGTTCCACTCCCGCACCCACTCGCGCCCAGAATTGATCCTCTGTCAACAGAAGGTAGAAGGTATCGATCGATAGGCAGAATTTTTGCCCATCAGGATCGATAGGGCTTGAAATCAGCACAGTTTTTGGATAGCGCCCCGCGTCTGGGCCTAGTATCCATTTTTTTTCCTTCTGACGCAGCTTACAATTGCCTTAATCCGGTCAAGTACCTTGATGGCGTCAAGCGAGGTCTAGGCTAGCGAGGTCGGCAAAATCCGAGATTGCTAACATTAAGCATCGATCTGTGTTAGTTTTTCGCGCAACTTAGCCTATAGTTGATTGTGAATTGGCGTTTAGTTAACAAGCTCTAATCTACCATCCCCGACTCTAATGAAGCTTAATAATAGACAGGGGTCTGACCAAGACAGTCCCCCTTCGGAAGAAGTAAAAAATTTTCCGGTGGCTGCAGATTCCGCCAATCCCTTTAGACGCAAGTCTGGTTATGTAAATGTAGATAGTATTGATATCGATCCTATGGTCAATCCCAAAGACATAATGCCCAGCAGTGCCGCCAAAATCAAAGTAATTGGCGTCGGCGGTGGTGGGGGCAACGCCGTTAACCGGATGATTGCCAGCGAGGTTTCTGGTGTCGAGTTTTGGTGTGTGAATACAGATTCCCAAGCTCTGGTTCTCTCAAATGCTCCGAAACGCTTGCAAGTCGGACAGAAGTTGACGCGCGGTTTGGGGGCCGGGGGCAATCCGGCGATCGGTCAAAAGGCTGCGGAGGAATCCCGCGATGAAGTTGCTAATGCTCTGAATCATGCGGATTTGGTATTTATCACAGCCGGCATGGGCGGCGGTACGGGCACGGGCGCGGCTCCGATCGTGGCTGAGGTCGCTAAGGAAATGGGCGCCTTAACTGTGGGCATAGTAACGCGGCCTTTTACGTTTGAGGGACGGCGGCGCACCAGCCAAGCTGAGGAAGGAATCGCGGCTTTGCAAACTCGGGTGGATACGCTGATCGTAATTCCTAACGACAAGCTGCTGTCTGTGATTTCCGAACAAATGCCTGTACAAGAGGCTTTTCGAGTTGCTGACGATATCCTGCGCCAAGGGGTTCAGGGTATTTCTGACATTATTACTATTCCCGGTTTGGTGAATGTTGACTTTGCTGACGTGCGGGCAGTAATGGCGGATGCGGGTTCGGCTTTGATGGGCATTGGCGTGGGTTCTGGCAAGTCGCGGGCTAGGGAGGCGGCGATGCAGGCTATTTCTTCGCCTCTGCTGGAAGCTTCGTCTATTGAGGGCGCTAGAGGTGTGGTGTTTAACATCACTGGCGGTACTGACATGACGCTGCACGAGGTGAATGCGGCGGCTGAGACGATTTACGAGGTTGTCGATCCGAATGCCAATATTATTTTTGGAGCGGTGATTGACGAGCGGCTTCAGGGCGAAATTAAGATTACTGTGATCGCTACTGGTTTTTCGGGGGAAGTTCCGGCGCCTCCGACTCCGGGGCGGACGCAAAATGTTAATGCTCCTTGGCGGGCTGCAACTGTGCCGGTGACTCCTGCTCAACAGACGCCCGATCCGAAAGCGAAACCGCCGCAGGATTTGGGATTGGATATTCCTGAGTTTTTACGCAACCGTCGTCCGCCAAGATGATTTTAGATTTTAGATTTTAGATTTTAGATTGGGGATTTGGCGATTTTGGATTTGAGATTTGGGATTTGGCGATTGGGGATTTGGCATTGAATCTCCAATCTCCCATCTAAAAAATCGAAAATATCGAGCATCTAAAATCTAAAATCTAAAAAATCTAAAATCTAAAATCTAAAATCTAAAATTTCGAGGGTTTGTCCTGGTTCGGGTTCGAGGAGTTGGGTGGAGAGACCGGATTTTGCTAGTAAATCGCGAAATTCGGGGATGCTGCCGATCGATCGCACTAACATTGGTAAAATGCCTGTGGCTCGGATGTCTCCCGCCGCTGTAGGCAGGAAAAACCGAGGTTTGAGAGTTTGGGCGAGGCTGAGGGCTTCCGCAGGGCCGATGATGACTTGTCCGAGGAAGGGGAAGATTTGACCGATGACTGGGGCGATCGCTACGTCTACTGTGTCTATTTTCTGTTTAACTTTGTCTAATGGCGGCAGGTGCGGTTCGTAATAAAGTGTCTCGCCGCTGCTTAAATCTTTGAGCAAATAGCCGTTTTCTTCTTGTCCGGGCCCGATTTCGGCTCCGGGTACGGCAGTAATTTGTAACTTTTCTTTAAAATTTAACTCTTGCCAATTTGCTAAAGATGTGATATTAGTGTAGCCTAAACTGCTGAGGACTTTGGCGGCGGTGGGTGAGGCGATCGCGGGAATTGTGCGATCGAGCTGTTCGAGTGTGGGCCTGTGACAGTGGTCGTCTAATCCTTGGGAAATCAGGATGAGGTCGATCGGCGGTAAGGTGCTGGGAGTGAAGGCGACGGGGGTGTTGTGGTAGGCGGTGAACAGCCAGGGTTGACCGTAAAATACGAGGGGATCGATTAGCCAGGGATCTACGAGGATTGTTTGGCCTGCGATGTGGAAGATCCAAGAGTTGAGGTCGATTCGGGTGATTTTCACAGTGGTTTGCAATAATTCTTTACAATTGGTTTAATCATAGCTAATTTTGTTTGGGGAATTTTAACCCCTTCGGAAGCACAGGCGGGACGCCCGTGCCACGGAAGCACAGGCGGGACGCCCGTGGCACGGGGAAGCACAGGCGGGACGCCCGTGCCACGGAAGCACAGGCGGGACGCCCGTGCCACGGGGAAGCACAGGCGGGACGCCCGTGCCACGGAAGCACAGGCGGGACGCCCGTGCCACAGATATGATTGGGATTTGTCTGGTTCAAGTTGGCGTTTATCTGGGGTGGAAGAAGATGATTAAATCGAGGATTCCTGTGGCTTTGACTGTGGCTGGTTCCGATAGTGGCGGCGGGGCCGGAATTCAGGCGGATTTGCGGACTTTTGCGTTTCACTGCGTGCACGGTACGAGTGCTTTGACTTGCGTGACGGCTCAAAATACTTTGGGGGTGATGCGAGTTGATGCTTTGTCTGCAGAGGCTGTGGCGGCTCAAATTGAGGCGGTGGTTGGAGATATTGGGGTGCAGGCTGTGAAAACTGGGATGCTGCTGAATCGGGAAATTATGGTGGCGGTGGCTTCACAGGTGGAAGCTTTGGGAATAGGGAATTTGGTTGTCGATCCGGTGATGGTTTCACGATCAGGCGATCGATTGATTGATGAGGGGGCGATCGCATTTTTGCGCGATGTTTTGATCCCAATGGCTGCTGTCGTGACTCCCAACCGGTTTGAGGCCCAGATTTTGAGCGGTTTGCAGATTGTTTCTCTAGACGATATGCGATCGGCGGCGCAGCAGATTTATCGTTTGGGCGCAAAGGCTGTTTTGGTGAAAGGCGGCGGGATGGCGGGAGATTTGCGGGGGATTGATGTTTGGTTTGATGGTACGCGCTTGGATGTGTTGAAGACTGAGAATGTTGATACTGGGAATACTCACGGGACTGGTTGTACTTTGAGTGCTGCGATCGCCGCTAATTTAGCATTAGGTAAAGATTTGTTTACGGCGGTGACATTAGCTAAGAATTATGTTACTACTGCTCTCAAATATGCTTTGGATATTGGAGAAGGCCAAGGGCCAGTAGGTCATTTTTTCCCCCTGTTACAGAAGTAATAAGTTATTTGTTACTTGTTGGAGTCTGCTAATAATATCAAATCCACGATTCATCGAAATTATTCCTCTCTCTCTTCTCTTCCTCTGTGTTCTCTGCGTACTCTGCGGTTAAATCATTCCGATCCAACCGGAATTGATATAACCAATCACATGAGTGAACCGCCAACAGTCAAAAATCAGTTAATTTCTTAATTTTTCAGGCGAAAGAGCGATCGCCACCAAGTCTTCAATTTTCTTAATATTCGGATCGCCGGCCAAATAACCAATCCCTCGGTGCAAGTGCAGGCGAAACTGTTTCGCTAGAGTTTCTTTTTCTGTGCCTAAATTGTCTTGGTGACACCGCTGCTTGAGGGCCATTATCAGGATATCAGCCATGTCACCGCCGAAGACATCCCAGCTTAATTCGACGTTGCTGTCGCTGGGAATTGGTACTGGCGATGGGATGCTGGGCTCGGCGAGCGATCGGCAAAATCCCCACCTGCATAGAATATTCCACTGATCGATTTTTGTCGATCGTTTCAGTTTTGATAGTTGGTCTTTGCCTGTTTGGGAGAGGCGGATGCGATCGACTGGTGGTTCCATAGGTTTAAGATTTTTTGGTATATTGTAAACAGTGTTAATATTGGGGAAGCAAAGCCTCTAGATAACCCGAAATAATTAACATTTTTTTACACGGCGCGACTTGATTAAATCGGTTTTTTTTGGTATTCTTATTTTAGTAGGATTTATCCTTAATAATGGGATGGTCGCAAAAATAAAATTTTCGCAACCATCCCATTATGCTATATATACTACCGCAACTCCCCAGCAAAGTCAAGGGGGTTGCGGCTATTTTTTAGCGCGAATTTTTATTCCCAGAAGTAACCTTTTTCGACGGTGGTTTGGTGTTTGGCGGAGTCGTATTTGAGGAGATAGCTGTGGGCGATCGCCTCTAATTCTTGGAGTTTTTCGTATTCTACTTTTCTAATTTCCGTGTCGGTAGAAAGCAGGATGACTTGGTGGCTGGCCGAGGGGAAATAGCGTTCGACTAGGTTGTTTCTGTGGGAGGAGTCGAGGCGGCCCAAGGGTGTGTCGATCGCCACTGGCAATTGTCTCCCGGATACTCTAGCCAATCCCCACAAAAAGGCGATCGCCAGCAATTGTTTTTCCCCGGCAGAAAGTCGGTGTTTGGGTACCGGTTTGCCTTCTGGATCGTAAATGGAGAGGCTAAATGTTTGAGTGTCGATCGCAACTCTGTGCACGAGGTCGGTTTTGTGCAACAGGTAGCGGAAACAGTCGGTAATTTCTATTTCGAGTTTGTTGAGTTTTTTGAGAGTGAGTTTTTCTTTAAAGAGTTTCAGGGTGGCTTGGGCTTTGGCGATCGAAGCGATGACGTGTTGGCTGTTTCTGATGGTGATGTATTCGCTGCTGTAGTTTTCTAGTTCTTTTTGGTTTTTGGCTAATTCTCTCTCTAATTCATCGACGCGGCGGTTGGCTGATTCCAAGGCGGCGGCTGCGATAGCGACTGCTTTTTGGGCTTTCCTGACTTCTTCTTCTAGTTTTTCGTAGGCTTCGGGGGAAGCTGCGGCTGCGAGTTCTCTGTCTGTGAAGTCGATTTCTGATTCGATGTTTTTGATTTCTTCTATTTGGTCGCGGGCTAGAATTTGCTGGGCTTTGATTTGGTAGCTAAGAAGGTTTTCTAGTTGCTGGATGCTGTTGTTGTCGGCGTTCATCCAGGGCGAAACGTCTGTTCCCGCTTGCTGTTCGAGTTCTTGGTTTTCTTGGCGGATAAAGTCTTGAATTTTATCTAGCTGTTGGGGATTTAAGGAGATTTCCGCGATATAGTTGAGAAGGCGATCGCTTCTTTGTTTGATAACATTTTGGGCAATCTTTGCTTGCTGCTGGCTGGCTTCTGTTTCGGCTTGAGTTTTTGCTTCGCTTAGCAAGGGCGAAATTAGGGCTAGTGGTAGCGTGTTTGATGCCAATTCCATCATGGCTTGACGGGTTTTTTCTGCCTGATTTCTGTAGTCATTTAGCTTGCTGTCTAGCTGACTGCGATCGGCGGCAATTTTCCCGCCTTCAGAAATAAACTTTTCTGATGCTTGTTTCTGATTTTTTTGAGCTTTATCAAATTCGTTTTTAAAGCTGGCTTGTTCTTGCTTAGCTGAGTCTATTTTATCAGTAATTTCCTTAAAAGTTTGTTCGATTTTCTCTAAAGCAGCCAAGTCTTTTTTGCCAGCAATTTCTTTCCGCTTGCGGCCGGCTAAAATTTCTAAATCGACGGCGAGGCGTTCTGCTAATTCTAAACCTAAAAGAGATTTAATCGCCCCGACGACAAACTCTGGCGGTGTTTCGAGTTCGGCAAGTTCTTTTACTTGTTCGCCGTCAAACAGAAATAGGTTGGATATTCCAACTGGCAAAAGGGTTTCGATGTATTCGTCCCAAGTGTTAGTAATTGCTTTGTCCGACCACCAATCGCTGACAATCTCGCTGTATATGAGAATGCTTAAGGTGTCTTTGATATCTAATTTTTTCCAGTATCTAACTATTTTAAATTGAGCTAATTTGTCGTCTTGGACTTGTTCAAATGTTAGTTCGACGCGGGTATCTTCTAATGGGGGTGTGTGGCGGTTGACGCATTGATTGAGAAAGTCGCTGTAGCTTAAATTGCCTCTGGTGGAACATTGGGCGCGGCCACCGTAGAGGGCGAGGCGAATGCCGTCCATGAGGGTGGTTTTGCCGCCGCCATTCATGCCGCCAAATAAAATGACTGGGCAGGGATTTCCGTCTTTTTCGGGGCGGAGATTGATGGTTTGGGTGCCTGCATAGGGGCCGAAGTTTTTGAGGACGAGTTCGAGGAATTGCATTGTAGATGTATATGTTGTTGGTTGGTGGGGGGGCGGTTAGCAGCGGATTTGGTAGCGGATTTAACGGATGGGTGGTTGGTGGGGGGCGGTTATTGGCAAGGGATTTGGTAGCGGATTTAACGGATGAATGGTTGGTGGGGGGCGGTTAGTAGGGGATTTAACGGATGGGTGGTTGGTTGGTTGGTGGCTAGTAACGGATTTGGTAATCAGCCACTAATTATCCGCTACATCCGTTACAAAATCCGCTGCTAACCGTTCCCTCCCTTGCTACCAATCAATTACATCGGTTGAATCTTCCTCTTCGTTCCGGGACTGAATGTTGGGAGGTAATGGGAGTTCGTCATCTGTTTCTTCATAGGTTCCTGCACTTCCTCTCGTCCAACCTCTGCCATTTGTTTTCGGCCGCCACAAGTATGGTTGAATGTGTTGTTGCCAACCTTGTACGGATTTTGGTGGGAGAATGCGGTGATATTCTAATTTACTGCGACCAAAGTTGATAAATAAACCTACTTTCGCTCCTGTCGATGCTAAGTAAGCTATGATTTGAGCTTTGTCTTTATCGGTCATTGGATAATTTACGGCTTTATCTTCTACTACAATACCTTCATTCACCCAATGGTCTAGATAGAGGATTCCCATCCAAACTTGACCGTCATAAATTTGTCTGGGATACTCCATTTCTGTTGTTAAACCGGATTCAATCATTTCTGCATCAAAGGCTCTTTGGTAATGTTTTTCTCTTAAACCTTTTTGTGTCCTCCGGTGTACTCTCATTGCACAGCCGATGATGCTGTATGTAAGATCCTGATGGGGAATATTGGGGTCAAGCATGGTCGTAAAAATTGTGTAATTTAAACGATGGTGGTTTGTTAATGCTGCGGTTAGTTGAAAAACCCTTATATGCGATCGCTCGGCGGGGTGGCTGTCAACAAGTTTGGGGTTAACCGCAGGCTAGCGCGTGCTAATCGCTAGGTTTTTCCTCTCCTGAATTGGGCGGTGAAAATTTAATATCCGCCCAAGATAGCTGTCTGCTTTGATTGGTATTGCTTTCGAGTTCTTCTTTAAGTTTGGCAATATCAACGGTATCGTTTTTGGCGGAACTGTTGGTTTGGGCGATCGCATCTTTGAATTGCTGAATTTTTTCCGTCGGATTTGCTTTAATATCTTCCACCGCTTTTTTTAAATTGCGTTGATAGTGGGCGTTACCAATCGCTTCTTCCTTCGATCGCGAACTGGTTTCAAAGCATTTGTCCAAATCGCCGTAAATGCCTGTACGGCGGGGCTTCGTGTAGTATTGGCGTTCTGTATCAA
This sequence comes from Microcoleus sp. B4-C2, assembly GCF_036705265.1. Lineage (NCBI taxonomy): Bacteria > Bacillati > Cyanobacteriota > Cyanophyceae > Oscillatoriales > Microcoleaceae > Microcoleus > Microcoleus sp. B4-C2. The sequence continues at coordinate 36,213 of NZ_JAUBUB010000034.1, read as the reverse complement.
GGAGTTTTGCCATCAATTCGAGGTGCATTTTGTCCTCGCTGCAAATCTCTTCGATCGCAGTCCATTCATCGCTACCGAGGAGTTTTCTTTCGGCGGCGGGACGGGAATCTTCAAAAGGTTCGCCGGTGACTTCTTCGTAAATCCGGGGCAAAGAGTCGTCGAATTCGTGCTTTTCTTCCAGCCAAATTCGGCGGATTTCGCTAAGTTCTTCCGGGGTAATTAAGGTGATGTCGCGCATTTCTAGGGGGGCGGTTTTGCGGATGTGGGTTTGTGCTTCCAAGACTCGTCTCAGCCAGTGTTCTCGCCAGTATTTGGTGTAGGGCCCTGGGATGGGTTCGACGGAGGTAGTGTCGTCGCCCATGTTGCGTTCAAACAGTTCTACTCTACCGTAGATGCGGCGGAAGTCTCTTTTTGGGTGATCGTCTGGAATGTCTAATTCGTTGCGAATATCGAGTAGAGGCTGCATCCATTCTTTTTCCTCATCGTTTTGAATCATTGCCTCCATAGATTTATCTTGGCTTACCATTGTGCAAACCCAGCAGCCAAAGCGAGAATTTCCACAACTAGGGGTGGAAGTATCAACAACTAGAGGACATTCATTATCTGCTGTCGCACCTCGATACATAGTTAGCAAATCTTTATTGTTATTTCCCCACGGATTATCCCACTGCATCAAGTAAAGCCACACTTCATCTGTTCGCCAGTCTTCAATGGGAAGGTAAATATAAGAGTTAGGGCGAGTGGGATTAGCATTAAGGCGTTCGCTTACCCGCCACTCCCTATGTTTAGCCATATTTGCGGCGCGTTTAGCACTTTCAGCCTTGCGAGTACCTAGAACAAGAATTACCTCGCCGCTAGTTCTAATTATTTCACGAATAAAAGAACCGGTTGGTTGTATTTTTAATCGTTCCGTACACCATCTAAATCGGTTTCTAGGTGCTGGGTATCCTTTACCTATTAAGCACGCCCAAAAGGTATCTTGAACGGCTGGATAAGTTAAATGAGTTTCTATTGGCATTCCCTGTTCTTGGGCTGCAACTTTCATCCGTTTTAGAGAATTATGTACTCCAGCAGCTACTATAGGGTTTTCTACCAGTGTATCATTTGTTAGAACATGAATTTTTTTGTGGCGTTTCTCAATTGGCAACTCGGCAATCGCATACCAGACAAGCTGTAGGACTGCCGAACTATCTTTGCCGCCACTCCAACCGATTACAAGTGGGAGTTCATCTTGACAATAAAGCTCTTGAATTTCCTTTTTTAATATTTCTATGTCTGCAATTAAATCGCCAATATTGCGGGGCGGAAATAGTGACATTTGTTGTAATTCATTCATTTTCTAGAGACCCCTTTTGATTGTAAAGTAAACACATTTTTGCGATGCCACTGCAGCGCATCTTTTCTCGGATAATATTGCTCTAAACTTGGCAAAAGAATCTGTTCTCCGTGAAACTCTCTCATTAATCTAGGGTATGGTGAGTCCTCTTGTAGATCGCTAGCAACTATAATTTGATAACGATCGTCAACAGCAAACCATCCTCGGTCGAATGCCCAATGATGATTTTTACAGAGTGAGAGCCCATTATCTGGTCTATTATCATAAAACTCAGAGAAGGGCTTGATATGTGCGCCATCTACAATACTTTGACTAAGCGAACGTGTAACTTTCAATCGACAAAAAGCACATCGGTAATCATACAAATGCACGACGGATTTACGGAAAATAGCCTCTCTAAACAAAGATTTTCGTAAATACACCTTTGGTTGTGCATCTGTATCACTAGATTCAATACTCTCTAATTCATTCCAGGTAGAATCTTGGAGAGACTGATTTATTGTTAAAACATCTTCTATCTGTTTTTGGCTTGAGGAAAACCAGGCAGATATCAGTATATCTATTAATTCTTTTTTTGCATTATAGTCTCGCAATAAATCAAATAATTCATCATCTATTTTTGCTCTTTCAACATCTCTTCTTAAAGAGTTGATGGTTTGAGGGCGTCCTCCCGTGTATTGTTCGCTAAATTCAACGTGCCAAAATTTAGGTTTCTTGTTTTTTAAATGAAAAAATGGAATAGCAAAATCAATCTCCTCAAAACTGTCAGAACTCAAGACAGACCAGTATCTTTTGAAGGTGTTAATTAATTGATCGGAAACAGTAATATTGTTCTCATTAAGTAAGCCTAGTGTAATTAAATCAATTACAGACAGTAGGAGTATTGGCTGATTTAGAGCGTTACCTCCTTGTTTATTCTTGCCTACCTTAATTTGAGAAAAACAATGGCGATAGTATGCTAAATTCTTATTTTCTGACTCTTGTCCTGTAGTCATTTCCTCCTCCCGCTATGATTAAATACAATCCAACCTAAAATTTTACACTATTTTCAACAAAAAGTTAAGCACCGCAAGGCACAATCCTAACGCAGAAACTAGACAATTTAAGCAGTGTCAGCAGACTAAAAAGTAATTTTCTAGCCTAAACAGGAGATAATTATATCACTGTCGGCGTGCATCGGCCGTTTCCAAACCCAACCGATTTTTCAAATAATCAGTCATCCAACTAATACTCGCCCTTGACTTAGAAATCCCCCCTTTCAACAAAATCCCACCCTCCCAATCAGGATTAGAAATCGACCAATCAACCTGCTGCAAAAGGCTCAAACGTTCCTCCCAACTCTCAGGAAAAACCGATCGCAAAGCCGCCCCAACTTCCCCCAAACTCTCAAGCACAACACTGTGACAGTGCACGCAATCCCGGCGCATTTCCCCCGCCGCAACTTGCTTGTGCAGAACTAATTGCCAATCTGGAATAAAACTGCAAACCGCATTCCAATAACTAACCGCCAGTTGTATTTTTTGAGCAAGTTCTTCCTCTTTCTGTTCTTTTTTGGTGCGAGAACCAGAGGGTTTTGCCTGTTCGCTGCTGTGAATATTAGACAGCAAAGCCATGATAGCACGATCGATCGCACTCAGCGTAAACAATTTGTGCGATCGCCCGTTCAAACTCCCCCTCTCCATCTCAGTCAAACACCGGAAAACCTCAACCTGCTTAACAACCGCCTTCACCACAAAAGCGCGATCGTCCCGGTGGTTGTAAAGTAGACTGAGTGACGCCTCCAAAGGAACTTGAAAACCGTTCAAATCAGCAAACATCTGCTGCGATTTTTCCAACCCAACATCGAGAAACAAAATCAGCGCCACCGTCTCATATCCCAACTGCGGATTTTCCCTCAAAGCCATCTCAAAAGCCGCCCGCCGATGCTGTCCGTCATTAATAGTAAACTTAGCATCCATCGGCACTCGCAAGCGACCGATTTTCCGTTCTTCGGCCTCATTTCCCACTGCTTCAAAAGTAATATCCGCATCAATCGAAGCAGCAATTGCCCCACAAGTATAATTTGTAGGATTCCTAACAAAATAATCAGCTATTTCGGGAATCCTAGCTTTGTTAAGCGCGCGTTTCGCCCGCAGAGACGGCGGCAAATCTTCAGATTCAAAGGGAAACAATTTCGGCAAAAAACGCACCGGACACATCGACACGTAATATTCGCGGCCTGCTTGAATGCCCCGAATTACCGGCAAAATGTATTCAAAGGAAGGAGTAGACATATTTTTTTGTTGGTTGCAGGTGCGAAGTATGAAGAAATCAGGGGCAAGTGCCATCGTCAATTCACTCGCTTCCCCGATATTCCGCCGGGGGTTGAAACCCCCGTCTCATAGCGAAAGTCGGTTAAAACCGACTAAACATAAACCTCGAAATTGATCCATATTCAGTCCTCTTCAGAGGACTTTCGCTATGAGACAGGGGTTTCAACCCCTGGCGGGCCCCGATGGTGGCGCGTGAGACCCCTGTCGGGCCCGGATGGTGGCGGGTTTTCAACCCCTGGCGGACTCAGACGGTGGCGCGTGAGACCCAGACGCATCTGCATGAAGCCCGATCGCCCCTCAGCTATTGACAAATGAAACATTAAATGATATATAACGTTGAATTTATTAGTATTTTAAGTATTTCACAAGGTTTTTTTAAAAACAAGTGTTGACATAAACTTTAATACATGATATTTTTTGAAAAAATAGCCTAATTATATAAAAACCGCCGATGAACACCAACCCAGCGGATGAACTCGCTATAAAGATTTTAGAAAAAGAAAATAGCGACAGACAGGAAATCGCACTTTTATTAGATAATTATTTAGGAAAAGACGATCGCATTTTCGTACAAAAAACCCAGATGGGAAACAGCGAAGCATACATCGGTTCAGTCACCCTAGAATGGTTAGACTCTCGCGTCCGTTTCGCCTCCCAGATGCCGCTTTTCCGCCAAAAATTTGACCTCCAAACCAACAACATCGTCCGCGACGACGAAACCATTGACGAAATTATCCAGCGTCCCTTAGATTGGTCGCGCCAAGCCACCCTAACTCAATATTTAGCAGCCCGAAAATCGCACAAATTCCCCGCAGTTTTAGTAGTCGTCAGTCCCCCGTGGGTAGATAATCCTTTAGCCGAGGAATGGGATAAAAATGGCGTAGCAACCAAATCGGCGACTGAATTTACATCCTTTGATAAAAACGAGAACTTAGGGCTTTTGAATGTCTCTCAAAAAGTCTCAATTTTTGCCTTAGACGGCCAGCATCGGCTGATGGGAGTTCAAGGTTTAATGAGTTTAATTAAAACCGGAATCCTGCAAAGATACAACAAAAATAAAAAACCTGTCGGCGCTGCAATTACTCTGGAAGATTTAGCAGAAGAGTATCAAATCGATCCCGAAACAGTGTATAAATTAGCTCACGAAAAAATCGGGATTGAGTTTATCCCGGCGGCGGTAGCGGGGGAAACGCGACAGCAAGCACAACGGCGCGTGCGATCGATCTTTGTGCACGTTAACCTAATGGCGGTAACGCTGAGTCAGGGCCAGCTAGCATTATTGAACGAGGACAACGGATTTGCGATCGCGGCCCGAAAAATTGCCGTCACCCATCCCTTATTAAAAGAACAAGATGACAGAAACCCCCGCGTCAATTGGGACAGCGCCACAGTCGCAGCAAAATCAACTGTGTTAACTACATTGCAAGCGGTGCAAGATATGTCCGAACGGTATTTAGAATACAAATTCCCCCATTGGAAGCCGGAACGAAAAGGTTTAATTCCCATGCGTCCCGAAGATGAAGAACTAAAAGAGGGAATTGAAGAGTTTAAAAAATTGTTCGATCATTTAGCAACTTTACCCAGCTATCAAAGAATAGAAAGCGGTGAAGAAACGGCTGAATTGCGCCGATTTAGTTTTGAGAAACCAGGGGGCGAGGGAAATATTTTGTTCCGTCCCGTCGGTCAAGTTGCTTTAGCTAATGCTTTGGGAATTCTAGTATTTAGAAAGAAACTTTCCCTGAAATCTATTTTCGACAAACTCCGCAGGTACGATGTCGATGAAGGATTTAGCCACATGGACAATCCTGAGTCTGCCTGGTACGGGATTTTGTACGATCCGAACAAAAAGCGAGTGCTAGTTTCTGGAAAGGATTTAGCAACGAAGTTAATTGTATATTTGGTGGGGGGAATTCAGGACGATATGGATCGAGCTCATTTGCGGCAAGCGGTAGCGGAAGCGAGGACTTTTGAGGATAAAGCTATTAGTTTTAACGGCCGATTTGTGCAGCCGCAAGAGGTAGGATTGCCACCAGTGCTTAGCTAAGGATCGCGAATTAAATAACTTACAATTTTAATTGTTATTGTGGGATGGGCGTCCCGCCCGTCCCACAATCTTGTGGAAGTTATTTAATTCTCATTCCTAAGTTTTGATTGTTGCTGATTGCGGAAGTTATCGATAATATCATTAATTTCTTCTACAGCAACCGTTTCTTGGTCAGATTTGGCATAGATGATGAGCAAGATGAAACAAGTGGTTGATGTGACTTGATAAATGATGCGATAGCCTCCACTTTTCCCTTTACTAATGTCACTGTTTTTGGCTCTTACTTTAAAGACGGTGTAGCCTGTACCAGAAATGCGATCGCCTGGACATTCGCCTGCTTGCAACTGCTGTAGGAGAGGTTGCAAGTCGGTTTGAATCTGACGATAGCGTTTGGCGAGGGTTCGGAGTTGGCGCTTGAATTGATCTGCAAACAGAACCTGGATGCTGGGTAGTTCAGACATCAATACCATCCCAAAGTTCTGCGATCGGGTGAACTTTACCGTCTTCTACTTCCTGAAGCGCAATCCGAAGACTGTTGAGGATATCTTCTTTAGATAGCTCTTCTTCATCTTCTTGAAACAGTTGGCGCAGCGATTCTAAAATCAGGGTTTCAATGGGCAGGTTGAGTTGGCTAGCTTTCTCAAGAAGTTGCTGTTCTAGGCGATCGGTAATGGTGAGGTTAATTTGCATGGGTGTGCCTATCAATTTTATTAGATTGCTAACTATTGCTATTTCTTGCCACTTCTAACTTGCGGCGAATTGCGGCTTGAACTTTCTCATCGAAATCTGGATCGCCGGGACTTGCAATAATCCTCAGCGGATGCTGATTGATTCTATCTAAATATGCCTGAAAAGCGGCTCGATTTCCACGATGTTTAAGAAAATACTGTTTCAATTCAGTATTCGACATAGCGTTATAGTTAACTTGGCTCATCAGCAAACTCCCCGTTGGGTAAAATTTGGAACTCAAGCTCTTCATCGTACCCAGCCAATATGTATACGTTACGAGTGCGATCGTCAACACAAATCAGATGTATAGGCTGAAGCATCGTGTAGGTCAGTTGATAACTGATGCGATATAAACTCTCTAGCTGGGCAGCAGTAGGCATTTGTCAATCACTCAACCTAATACTTATTTTAACATATAGCTCAAGGAAAGTTGTATATTTATATTATCACTTTTAGCAATTTTTGTCTATAAAACACTACTACCGCTCGATAGTAGACCAAAGTTTACCTCTCAATTTATATACATTATACCGCTTCCTTTAACAAAATAAGTTCGGCTCCTACAGGCAAATGATCGGACTCCGTTGCCTCCAAAACCGAACTAGATTTAGCGCCCCAATGCTTTGAATACCAAATATAATCAATCCGGCAAACGGGATAATTCAATCTCCAATTTAACCTTTTTACCAATAAGTTAAGTTCCCAACCGTGAGGCCAGGTAAAACCAAACCCAAATCCAGATTTTCGGAAAGAATCTTGCAAGACTTTCTTTACCCTGTAATAGTCTTGAGTTTCGTCTGTCATATTAAAATCGCCCGCGACGATGACTGGCAGAGTTTCTCGCTCAACTCGCTGCACTAATTCTTGAATTTCAGGCGATCGTTTGCCATATATGTAAACAGGAAGTTTGAAAAAACGCAATTTTCTAGCTCTGGTCAACCACGGCCCGGTAGCTTGCATATTATAAATCACTACTTCTTGTTCGTTAAATTTAATAATTGCCCGCTGCTGCGTTTCTGGATGGCCGGCTAAGTGCAGTATTTCGCTGGAGACAATCGGATATTTACTGAGAATTCCTACAGGGGGATTGCCAATTTGATAGGGGTAGTCTGCTTTTAACCAGGTGAAAGCTCTTTCGGTATGTTTACTAACGATTTCTTGTAAAAATATAATATCGGGTTTTTGATTCTGAATCAGTTTAGCTAAACTTGGCGACTGAGTTTTATACCAATGGACGTTATGGGATAAAATTTTGATGCTGGGGTGCGAATCTGTGATGTTTATTGGTGTGGGAGAAAAGTATTTAATGTGCAGCCAACTTATTAGGATAATGCAGGCGATTGCCGAAATAATAGTGAACCATCTTTTTTTGATGATTGACAATCCGATGATGGGAAGCAGGAAAGTTGGGAATAAAATTAAGGGAATAAAAGTGGTAATTAAGGCAATAACTCCTATTCTATCCCAAAGGATTAGTTTGAGAATGAAATAGCAGATCATGAATACTGAGTAGCCGTAAGCGAAAAATTTGGCAGATTCCTTAAGCCCTTTCTTTACGATCTCTGCTAGTACATACTTCATTGGGCACCTATTAAAATAAGAACTTGCTTAAATCGAATTCTTCATTTGACCGATGTTGGTTGTCTCTTTCAGAAATCAAAACCAACAACAGGCGATCGGTATAATCCGCCGCACCCCGCAACTCTTCTCGCAATATTTCCAGTCCACCATTAGCATATTCTTCAAAAATTTGCAAGCGTTCTGCTTCCAATTTTTCGTTGAGATGGGAGAGAATTTGAGGATTTTTGGTTTCGGCGATCGCAATTAACTTAATCGCCATATCGTAACCCCTGGATACAAAAATATCAACATCTATCGCCCCTGGTTCTCGTTTAGAAATTTCCCCCAAAGGCGATCGTTTTTTCCGCTGCTTTCCCAAGGATGCGGCGAAGGCGATGACATCGGCGTAAGTCTGGAAAGGGCCAGTGTGGTTATCCGATAAAGTTAATGATTTGACTAACTCCGCTTTATCTTTAGCAATTCTAATTTTGTTAGCAGCCATTGCCATAATATCTAGTTTCTAACTATAATACATCTCGCAAATATCCAACAGTCCGCACAGGCGCACTTCACCATGTCCGCAACAACATAATTTTTTGTGCAAAACCTCCTCTTGCTTCCCGCCGCTTCATTTGTTCCGCCAAAAGTCGATCGCCCGAAATGCCAAAACTCGCCATCACCGCATCTATCACCTCATACAAATCCGCCAATTCCGCCACCAAATCTTCCTCGTGGGCGGAAGCTGCTTCCCCTGCTTCTTCAATCAATTTCTGCAGCAAAGCTTGACGGTATTCTGCCTCCGACAAAATTACAAACTCGCATTCATTCCCGCTTTTACGAATAATTTCAGGAATGCGATCGCGAACCAACTTATGATACTGCTTTTCCACGTCAAACTCCCTTCAACCTTGACTAAAAGTTTGAATCAACCAGCGATTAATTTCCCCATCATCTTGCGTCAGACTCCGGTTCAAAGCTTCCTCAACTAACCGGATTTCCAGCCCCGGTAAAACCCGCGACTCTTGAATTCTCCCGCTACCTCCGCCATTAATCGCAAACGCAAAAACCTCCCGCGTGTTTGCACTTTCAACCCAATATTCACTAATTCCTGCATTTTCGTAAAGCAACCGCTTACTGCCTAAATCATCGTTAAAAGAAGATGCACCAATTTCTATTATCAAATTAGGCGGATCGTATAGATTTAAATCAACAGCAGAATTGCTATCATCAGGAGGCACTCTTAAATCAGAACCAATGTAGTAAGCTAAATCCGGCTGAAACTCGCCGATACCCGCTTTGCGAAAACTGGTGTTAGTAAACTGAACTACTCGGATTTTTCTCAATGTTGCAAACAGAATAACTACACAGGCCATAATTGAATTTTGACGCCCGTGCAATGGCCCTACTGGTGACATTTCTATCCTCATGTGTTCTTGATAGTAATAAAACTTGCCCTTTTCCCATGCTGAATCCTCAGCAAAATTTAGAAACTCTTCCCACGTCGCCTTCACCCAAATATCCGTTTCCAAAACCTGCGTAATTGCCGAATTAGAAGCCATAATCCACCTCTACAATTTCCGTATATTCAAATTCATTCGGACTGCGCCTAACTAAAGGATAGCGCGTCCCGCCAAGTTCGATCGCATCTTCTTCACAATCAGCTTTCGGAGAATTGTACACCAGCACGTATTCCCTGCCGGTGCAACTTTCCATTTCTTGAGCAACTTCTCCGCGCCACTGAGTTTTTGTTACCAAAACTACCAATTGATTCGCCAACTTCGGCAGCTTATTCGCGATTTGCTTGCGATAAATCTCGTCCAAACTGCCAAAGGGAGAATCCATCACAATTGGAAACGTACTGCTATCCGGGCCCATCAAAGTATTCTTTTGACTCCACTCCCGCACGCCCTCAATAATTCCCCCGATAAACGATAAACTGAGAATTTGATTTTCTCCCGTAGAAGCGGCCACCAATGATTCTTTACCAGAGGTATTTTCTACTAGAGTCAGTTCGTATTTATCGCTCAGTTTTGGGATATAAGGAGTAAAAGAAATTTGACTAAAAATATCTTGCACCCGCTTTTCCAACTGAGAACAAAACTGTTTTTCTAAGCGATCTCGCACTTCAGTTAGGCGATCGATCGCATCCTGAGTCGCAGCAATCCGGCGCTGGGCTAATACTTGCCTTTGCTCATTCAGTTGCTGCTTATCGATTTGCTTGTCCAAAGCCGACACCTGCACATTCAAACTCTCAATCTGCTGCTGATTAGAGCCTGTTTCCCGGTGCAAATCGCCAATTTTTGCCTCAATTTCATCCAAGCGCTTTTGCAAGCGGCTGACATCCTCGTCAGGAAAATTTCGCAGCTTGTTGTGAATATCGTCTAACTGATTTTCCACCCGCGAAAGTTCGGTTCTGTCGCGGCTGATATTGCCTTGGTGTCGGTCAATTTCCTCCCAAAAATCAGCCACTTGTTTATCAATTTCATTTACCCGATCGCTAATCCGAATAGTTGTTTCTTCCACATCGCCAACACCCGCCTTATCCATCCAACCGCTAACCTGTTGGCGAGACTCAGAACCCTCCACTAATTCCGCACCGCAGATACACCGCTGCTGCGCTAATAACTCTTCCAAAAACGGCCGCTGAATCCCCGAAAGCAACGAGCCGCCTTCCCGCAAACCCCCGACTATTACTTCAAATTCAGCCGCAGCCTCTGACAGAAATACCCCATAACCCCGCATAGAGATTGAGCGTTTGAGAGCATCTGTAGCCTGTACAATTTGTTGCTTCAATAAACTTTTCTGCATTTCCAATTCGTCTCGCAACTTTTGTAAATCCGCAGCACCGCTAAGTTCCAATAAGTTACCATTAACTGCTTTTTTTAACTCCCCTTGGTTGACCAATTCCTGCTCGATTTCTACTTGTCTGCTCGAAAGTTGCTCAGCTTCTTGCTCAATTTTTTGCTTGTCTTTTAAAAGTTTCTTCGTTTCAGCATTCCCAATTATATTTAAATCGGTCTCTAGAGATTTTTTTGCTTCTAGTAAATGCCGGAGCGATCTATTCAACACTTCAACTCCCAGCAACTCCTTAGTAGCTTCCGCAATTTCTGCCTTCTTGTCATAGCGGACAATTTGCTCGATTCGCTCCCCATCAAAAAAGAAATATTTATGTAAACTTTCCGGCAAAATCCGCCCGATAATATCATCGGGATGCTGATCCGGCTTCAGCCACAGACCGTTATCTTTTGCTACATTCAGAAACAATTCAGCCTTACCATGTTCTACAGTATTTTCACTTTTATAAGCACGACAAATGCGTCTTGCTTGATAGCGCGTGCTGTCATGTTCAAACACAATTTCCGCCCAACAACCTACGGCTTTTCCCATTTCCGCCTCAGCCAAAGCGCGCTTGTTTACTAATTGTTCTTCTGCCGCAAAAGCCGCGCTAAATCTTCCGTAAAGTACCCACGTAAAGGCATTCATTAAGGCAGTTTTTCCGGCGCCATTATTCCCGTGAATTACTGTAATATTTTGCCCGCCCCAAGCTAGTTTAATTTCGGGACTTTTGCCGTAAAATTGACGAAAGTTGCATAGAGTAATTGAGATTAACTTCATACAATTGCTTCCTTAATGATTTTTAAAATGTCATCGTTAATGTGGCGAGGAGCTCTCATGTACAGTTTATCTTTTTCAATTTCCAATACCCGCTCAATAATTTGTCTAACTTCCGGTGGCGCGCTAGTAATTGGTTGCTGTACGTCGCTGAATTCCTGATGAGTTTGATAAGAAGAACGCTTTTCTGCTAAAATGCTTGTCGGTACGGCTGCGATCGCACTATCTTCATATCTAAATGCCATAATCAGATTTTCATTCAGATTTTCCGTCATATTTTTTTTGCAAATATTAAAAGTAGCAACTAAAACTGCGATCAAATAATTCTCTATTCTCAAACATAAACCGAACCTTAATAAATGTCAAATGTCTAATAGCCCGTAACGCCTCTGAATTTGAAGCAATTTCACTCTAGCTTCCCCAGCATTGTCAGCTAAATCGGCAAATTCCAAGAACCGTTTCAACTCTTTTCGTAGCAAATTGCGCTCGACTTCTAAGGTTTCCCGACCCAAATCGGGAGGCAAAACTATCATGTCAAATAAAGTTGCCCTTTCCTTCCCCGGATGCGGCCGCAAAATCCGTCCCCGGCGCTGAATAAACTGGCGCGGATTGCTGCTGCTTGCTAAAATTACAGCATGGCGAATTGCTGGAATATCAACGCCTTCATCCAAACAGCGAATCGCTACCAAACCTTGCAATTCTCCACTCTCAAATTGCTGACGCAATCGTTCTCTTTCTGCTAAAGGAGTTGCCGCCGTATAAGTGTTAACTCGGTAGCCTAATTCTGAACCCAATAACTTCGCGGTTTCTGTTAGTTGGCGGTTGTTATTTCGGCGCGCACCTCCTTCGATCGCACCGTCGCCGCAGTAAAATAAAGTGTGGGCTGTATCGAGACGCTGAATCATTAATTCTCGCAACGCTACTAATTTATTAGCCGCCGCTCCAATTAACCGAGCTCGCTGCATTAATAAAGTTGTTAAAGCATCGTTTTCTTCTACTTTTTCATCACCCCAAAGCGCCCATCCAATCTTTTGAGTTAAGCGGGAATATTTGCGGGTTTCGGCTTCGGTCAATTCTACTAAAATTGGATAGTATAAATAATGTACTAAGGCTTTTTGGCGGATGGCATCTGCTAAGGTGAGTTCCGGCTGCAAAACTGGGCCGAAATAATCTAAAATAGCTTCTGTTCCCTGTTCGTCGAAATGCCTTTCTGGGGTGGCGGAAAGGGCGAGTCGCAGTCCAATATTGCGCGGCAAACTTTCTCCTAAACGGGGCGCGCCTAAGTTGTGAACTTCGTCTCCAATAATCAGGGTTTTTTCTGGAAAATAGCGCAGTTGCGATCGCAAACTATCTCCCATTAAGGTAGCATTGGTAGTAATGATTGTGAGAAATGCTCGCTCGCCAGAGCGCACTTCATACAAACCCGCAGCCAGCTTATTTTGCCAACTGCGGGCGCTATCAAAAGCCAAAATAGGTTTTAAACCAAATTTCTCCGATTCGCGCGCCCACTGATTCACCAGGTGGCAGTAAGGGCAAATTACGAGCAGGACTTGCAGGTTAATTTTATTGTATAATTCAGTGGCGATCGCCAGCGCAGTAATCGTCTTGCCGCTACCCGTCGCCATCTTCAGCGTACCGCGTCCCTGATTCGCAAACCAATTAGCAACCGCCACTCGCTGATACTGTCGCAATTGCAGCGAGGGCGGCATTCTCGGAAACCCAAATTGCGAATTATGAGCCGTTGAGCGATTCACCTTTAAATGCCGTTAGATGCAAAATTACCCGGATTCAAGTGTAACTCATTTTTAATTCAAAGTTAACAGCTCAAACAAATTTGTCGCCGAAAATTGTAAACCAGACAACACATCCAGCACGGGTAAAATATCTTCATTCTCTTTAATCTCAGGTTCCTGCTGTGGTTTAAAAACAATTACTAATTCTTCTTCCGGGTCAATCAGCCAACCCAATTTAGTCTTATTTTTGAGACAAAACAGAATCTTATTAATCACGCGAGTTGAACTTTGATCTGGTGATAAAATTTCAATTATCCAATCCGGCGCAATTTCAAACCTATTTTCTGTTTTTCCATTAACAGTAAAAGGAATACGAGGCCACTCGAACACTGCTATGTCTGGAACAATAGAACGTCCGCCAAAAGTGCAGCGCAATTCTGGAAACGCATAAGCTAATTTCTGCGGCTTGCCAACTCGATTAATAACAGATGGAAACTCGAATTGTAATGTGCTGTGTTTTCCTTGCGGCATATCTTTTTGATAAATTTGACCGTCAACATACTCGCTAGCCGGCTTAGTTTCTGGAAGCACCAAAAACTCTTCCAGAGAAATTTTTGACTGAGATTGAATTAACGTTACCATAAGCAATTAACCCCTCTAAAAATTCATATCGCTGTCAGTTTCCCAATCAGCACAACTCTCCGATTCCACACCAGTAGGGTGCATCGCACAAACCAACAAATTCCCCCCGTAAACTTGACCGTGATAGTTGCGACAACCGCGACAAGCCGGCTGCTGCGTCGGTGAAGGGTCTACATAAGTCACCATCGACAAATCTATCTCATCAAACTCCGGGTCGAAGTCGCGGCAAATTTCAATTATCGGTTCGATAAATTCATTAAATAAACCGTCAAATTCATTGAAATAACCATCAATGTCATTAATCAGATTATTTTGTACTTGTTCTGTAAACTCTTCCGACATTTTTGCCAAAACGTCCAGCATTTCGACAAACTCTTCGCCCACTTCGCTGAAAAAATGCTCTACTTCAGAAACAGCATTTTCCATTACTCCAAAAAAATCTTTAGACCAATCTTCCATGAATTTGACAGTTGGCTATTACAAAATATTTTACAAACAAGTGCAGCCAGCCTCAAGTGAAGCGATCGCACCTATTTTCAATTCTATTACCTATTGCCGGATATCCGTCCACATCTGACAGGGGAAATATTCAAAAAGGGAACTCAAGATTATTATCCTGAGTTCCCTTCCTGCTTTGCTGAGCGAGCTTTTTCCTGCTTAATCCCGCTTCAGCCGCCGCAATTCCTCTTGTAAATTCTGCACTTGTTCGCGGAGCTTGTCTACGCCGCCTGTCTCTTTAGCATCTTTTGCCGAGACATCTTCTTCCTCAGAAACAATTTCAATCCGCCGAGGTTCAGCGGGTTTTTCGTTCCCAGCCGAGGCTACGGGAGGCTGCTGCTGAGCCTGTTGTACCATATCGTCAACAAAGCGGCGAGCTTCTTCCGTGGACATCTCGCCCCGCTTCACCAATTCGTCTGCCAGCTTTTGGGCTTCAGTGCGTAATTCAGTTAACTTGCTGCCAGCTTTTTCACCAGCATAGGAAGCTAGCCCGACACCAAGGTAAACTGCTTTCTGTAAAATATCTCCGAAACCAGGCATAGGAGCTACACCTCAAAAAACTGGGTGAACCGGAGACCACGCCTATTACAAGCATCCCGTGTTGCTGCTACCTTCCGGTCCTGACAAGATTTGGGCGTTGGAATCGCGTGGGTCCAGTTCATTTATGAGTATAACACAGTTATTTATTCTTCAACCACACACCAGTGATAAATTTCATAAATAACGCAACCGTTCTTCACCAGCGGGTCTTCAGCGACGATCGCCTTCGCCTCATCCATCGAACCCGCCTCAAACAGCAACATACCGCCGCCCCGCCGCCCCCAGTAGCCAGTTTTCGCTCGGTGTCCTTTAGAAATCAACTCTCGGACATAAGCTCTGTGAGCTGGCACGTATTGGTCAAAGACAGGCTTTTCGACAATTCCTTGCTCAATTTTGACAAACCAAGGCATTTTAAATTTTAGATTTTAGATTTTGGATTTTGGATTGTAGATTGGGAATGGAGTTTTTGGTACAAGCCTTGAGTAAATACTCGATTTTCCATACTCCGCCATTTCTTCCTCACTGCGATGTTATCCCATGAACCCGTCAAAACAGCGATTTTTTATTGCCCTAGTGCCGCCTCCCGATATTGAACAACACATTACTGAGATTAAACTATATTTTGCGGAACATTACAACAGCCGCGGTGCTTTGAATTCCCCGCCGCACATCACGCTGCAACCTCCTTTTCACTCGTTAGCGGAGGATGTTGCCAAATTAGAGGAAAGTTTGAACCAGTTTTCTGCAAATCGGCGGCCCATTCCCGTTACTCTATCTGGTTTTGCTGCTTTCACGCCCCGCGTCATTTACGCTGATGTTTTCAAATCGCCCGAATTGCTGGAGATTCACTCATCTTTGATGAGTTATTTGGAGGCAAATTTGGGAATTGTCGATCGAGTTTCTCAAAGTCGCCCATTTGTACCGCACATGACAGTAGCATTTCGCGATTTAACTAAGGAGAATTTTCAAACAGCTTGGTTGGAATTTGCAGGGCGATCGCTCCACTTTGAGTTTACCGCTTCGGCGTTAACTTTACTGCTTCACGACGGCAGCCGGTGGAACATCAGCAATCAATTCCCGCTTTCCGCCTAAACTCTCTCCCTTCTCTTTCTTTGCGTCAATAGCGTCTTCGCGGTTCCTTTTTCCCAAAAAATATTGTTAGTAAATCATCATTAATCAACACTTCGGACAGTTTCATGGCTGACTCGCGAGGGGCGAGAAACCCGGTTTCTACGACTTTTACGTCGAGGAACGAGAACTATTCGTAGAAACCGGGTTTCTGAGGTCACAAGTGAGTCAACAAATTTGATGACTTTAGTCCTCACTACAAATCTGTTGAAATTTAAATGCCGTCACAGCTTACCTATTAATCTTATTCGGAGTTGCAAGTGCCACAGTTCCATAAACCGAAATTCCCGATTGTTCCAAAATTTTAATTGCCGACTTAACCGTAGTACCGCTAGTGTAAATATCATCAACTAACAGCACTCGATCGCGCGGGAGGCGACGACGGAAATCTTTCCCCAAACCTAAAGCATTTTTCATTTCCGCTTGGCGCTGCTGCGGCGTCAGAGCGAATAAAGCCTGAGTATTTTTCACCCGATCCAAACCGTGCCGCTGCAAAGGCAAACCAGTCAGATCGCAAAAACTTTCAGCCAAAAGTTCCGCCTGGTTAAAACCGCGCTGCTTGAGCTTTTCTTTGTGCAGGGGAATCGGTACAACAGTTAAATTGTCTATAGCTAATTCGGGAAAACTCAGCCAAGCTTCCGCCAGCCAGCCGCCGAGAGGTTTCGCTAATTGCGGATTGCCGTCATATTTCAAAGCTGCGATCGCCCGTTTGAGAGCCCCGCCATACTCACCCCACACAAAAACACGCTGCTGTGAATGCCAAAATCGACCCGGATCGCTTAATTGACATTGCTGAAGCTGCTTGTCACAGTAGGGACAAAACTCTCCGGCGGCCGGTCGCTGACAAAGAGGACAGTTAGACTTAAGAAATAGATTGAGAAAAGATTTGACTAATCCCGTCCATTGTCGCTTGTTCATCCTAAAATTGTCGTAAGTGATTAATGGGAAAAACTATCAAATTCAATCTGTTTCCACGGACAGGCTCGCAGCGTGAAAAACCTCTACTGGTTAGACAAAATTAAACCTTCAGACAGAGATGCAGTGGGAGAAAAAGCATTTTACTTGAGCTGTTTGCTCCAGAAAAATCATCCCGTTGTACCGGGTTTTGTCGTGCCGGCTACTACATTCTGGCAGTTTTTAGAGTCGATCGACTGCCTAGAACCGCTGTTTGCTGACTGGCCACACTCTTCCCTGCACTTGAATGTCGATGAACCCAGACAACTGCAATCGATCGCCCGCAGCATCCGCCACCAAATCCTCACCGGCAAACTGCCCGATTCACTGCTCTCCACCCTAGAGTCTGCTGTTTCTCAACTCAACTCACAGTCAAACTTAAACTCCACAGCCTTAATTTTTCGCCCTTCCCTGACTTCCTGGAACCCGAAAACAGTCGGCATTTTGGAATCTCAGGCAGTACGGGCAGAACCCGAAGCCATTGGGGCCGGACTCAAACGAGCTTGGGCAGAAATGTTCAGAGCCCGAAGTCTATTTTACTGGCAGCGGTGCGGCCTGCGGGTACAGCAAATCAATCCAGCAGTTTTGGTGCAGCCACTTCAAGAAGCGATCGCCGCGGGCGAGGTGAAAACAAAGGCGGGCGCACAGTGGGAAATCCAAGCCACCAGCGGTTTGGGATTGTCCCTCGCTAGGGGAGAAACCATCCCCGATTACTATCAAGTGCAGCCAGAAACAACGGCGGTTAAATTCCAGCGGATCGGTTACAAAACATTAGCCTACAATCTCAAAGTCGGCGATGGTGAACCGAAAAAAAAACTGCTGCTGGGCAAGTTTGCTGCTTTCCCAATTCCCGATTCTCCATTTATAATTCCTGACTTTGCTGACTGTTGCGTGCAAGTTTTAGCGCTGGGAGAGGAAGCACAAACAGAATACGTTTTAGAGGAATCGCAACTGCAAGAAATCATTGATTTGAGTAAAAAAGCGATCGCAGAATTTGACTCAGATTTAATTTTAGAGTGGACGCTAAACCAGACAGCAAACAGCGGCGAACCTCAGTTTTATTTCACTCAAGTTCGTCTTGTGAAAGGGGAAAAAGTCGCGCCGGTAGAGGAAAATCCGAGATCCCTCCCGCAGCCAAACTCGATCGCAAGAGCCCGAACTCCTGCCATACTCAGAGGTGTGGCAGCAGCATCAGGAAAAGCCGAAGCAATTGCCCAAGTTATGACTAATTCCCACCCAGAAAACGCGGAATTCTTAGCCGGAGGCATTTTAGTAGCCCGGACAATCGATCCGAATTGGCTGCCTTGGCTGAAGGTTGCTGCTGGGGTGGTTGCCGAACAAGGAGGTATGACAGGCCACGGCGCCATTTTAGCGAGAGAATTGGGGATTCCCGCCGTTGTGGGAGTGGCCGGGGCCACGCGGGCGATCGCCTCGGGCGATTCGGTTTTGGTAGACGGCGATAGCGGAGAAGTTTTTGCCCTCGCCCAACCCGATGGGATCGAGATAGCAGACAGCCGCCGACTTCTGGACACAGCAAAAAAGGCAGATACATACAGTACAGCAGCCAAAATGTCAATAGCCAAGCACCAATCTTCTACCTCCGATCGATCGTCTAATTCCGAGCCTAAATCTCGACAATCTGAGTCTACTCAATATGTTTGGGGCCCACCAACGGCGACTCAACTGCTAGTTAATGTCAGCCAAACAAGTTCGATTGACCGCCTCAAAAATCTGCCAATAGACGGCATCGGATTGCTGCGATCGGAATTAATGGCATTAGAAGCTTTGGACTGTCAAAACCCCAAAGTTTGGCTACAAGACGGCCGCCAATCGGAATTTGTCGATCGCATGGCGGATTGCCTCAGCTTATTTGCTGCTGCCGTTTCCCCGCAGCCAATATTTTATCGCTCTCTCGATTTACGCGAGTCAGGCGACCACGGCAGTTTCAGTTATACCTTTGAACCGGAATTATTTGATTGGGAACTCTGCGTACTTCAAAAAGTCTGCGAGTCAGGTCATACAAATGTTAATTTAATTTTGCCTTTCGTGCGATCGGTTGAGGAGTTTATCTACTGCCGCCAGCGCTTAGAAACTGTTTGGAAAAACCGCTCGCCCGAATTTCAACTGTGGATTATGGCGGAAGTTCCTTCGGTGTTATTTTTATTACCAGATTACGTAAAAGCCGGGGTTCAAGGAATTTCCATCGGCACCAACGATTTAACCCAATTTCTGTTAGGCATTCACCGCAACTCCGACCAGGTAGCAGGTGCATTTAACGGGCGCGAGCGAGCAGTGATGAGGGCGATCGAACAATTAATCAAACAAGCCAGGGCTGTCGGCATTCCTTGCTCGATCTGTGGCGACGCTCCCGCATTGTATCCCGATACAGTTGAATCCTTCGTGCGGTGGGGAATTTCGTCTATTTCGGTCAATGTCGATGCAGCAGAACAAACTAGCAGGGCGATCGTCCGCGCCGAACAGCGCCTGCTGCTAGAAGCCGCTCGATCGATAATTAACAATTAACCACTCCCGCACCCACTTTACCTCAGAAATCCGGTTTCTACTCTAAATCATAGCTTTGGCAAGCAGCCACCCGCTCAGCCATCGGCTTTCTAGACAACCCGTGCGTCCAGGACTATTAACAACTACAGAAGCCCGGTTTCTGAGTAGATATAGCAACCGCGCCCGACGGTTAGGAAATTCTTAATTTCTCAAACCCTGGCTTTTATTCCTTTTATTGCTTCTTCCCTCTTCCCTCTTCCCTCTTCCTTATTCCCTCTTCCTTCCACTAACATCGGATTTTAAAGCTAGGATAGAAATATAACCAATTCTTGACCACGAATTTCAAAGGTGGTACCCGCCACGTGATTTATCCGTGGAATCAATCCCAAATCGAAAATCGAAAATCCTCAAGCCCCCGCATTTATCTCGCGCAAGTCAATCCAAAATCTAAAATCTAAAATCTAAAATCGAATGACCCGGAGGTACAAACAGTGAAATCAAAAATTATTGCAACCGCAGCAATACTTGCCGCTCTCGGCTTTCTGCATCCCCATCCAGCATTATCTCAACCTGCAACTGACGGCGGGACAAAACCCGGATTCTGGCAACCTCAAGCGCAGGTTGACAATACTCGCAACATTACCCTCAGACTGTTAAATGAAACGGGATTGAACCTAGAATACGGTGAATCAGGTGGCAGCTTGTCATCCTTGCCAGTCGGAGCCAGCAGAAACATCACTGTTCGCCTCAGCAATCGTACCGGCGACATTGCCAATATTCCGATTAATGCCACAACAGCAACCACAACTTTGAAATACGACTATAACGTTGACTCGCAGACAAACATTGTGACGATTCGCATCACCAGATCAGATCCCCGCACTACGCAAGACCGATCAGTTTATATTGATGAAAAAGGGCGAGTTTACTCTTTCTAAGATTAATGCTCATCAACCCGGTTTCTCCTGATAAATTTTGCTTTTAGCAGCGAGGTATCCGGGAAGAAATCGGGTTTCTACACTAGCGTGCATAAATTCTGTCTTTCTCAAAAAGTGATGAATCAAGTGCAGCCCATAAAGAATCGATATTTTTGTGCAGCGGATTTGACATAGCATCCCCAAAATCAACTGCTGCTTGCAATTCGGCGCTACTGGCGCACTGGTGCATCAGGTGGGTTTCGAGAGGATGTCAACCGCCGCATCCCAGACTAATATCCGTCGTTTCTATTGATCCCTGCGCCTCGATTTCCCTCTTCTTTCGGTTTAGCTTTGTTCACTCGCAAGGGGCGCCCCATCCACTCTGCACCGTCTAATTCGGCAATTGCAGCGTCTTCTTGGGCATCCTCCATCATCTCAACAAATGCAAAACCGCGCATCCGACCAGTTTCCCTGTCGGTAGGCAAGACAACTCGCTTGACTGTGCCGTATTCTGCAAATACTGCTTTCAGGTCTTCTTCGGTGGCGCGGTAAGACAGATTTCCAATGTAGATAGTCATGTCGATCGAACTGAACTTGTTGTGCTATACATAATAACCTTTTAATTTAACTGTCAAGTGCTATCTAGCATACAACTGGGCGATCGACTCTGACTAAAAGGGTTTGCCGCACTCACCGAAAGCATCCAGGATACAAGCCCCCTGATTTATGCGTGGATAAATAAAAAACCTGTATCCGAGAAACTTGCCGAACGTATTTATCTCGCGCAAGTCAATGCTTCAATTCTAAAATCTAAAATCTAAAATCTAAAATCGATTGACCAACCCTTGGTACTGGCTGCAATAGTTAGCTTAATCAAAACTCATCTCCTCACTCGCCCTGCGAATGAGTGAGGATATGAGTTTTGTGGCGACGAGGAATCCCACCCCTGAACAATACTTGATTTTAATCAGATCACTGATGGGTGGGCGACGAATCACCAAGCATCTTCGGAAACAAAGCGACTAACAAGCTATAGTATATTAGCTTGCTCTGGGCCACGAGCGTTGATATAGCGGTTGTCAACTTTCGTGAGGTACTTGGCAATTAATTACCAATTCCCCACTTCTGCCATTCTTTAATCTAAAATTCAAATCTATACCTCATTCACTTGAGAATTACTATACGCATCTAGACAGCCCTTTCCTAAACGGGGAGATGTCACCTTCAATCCTTGGGCAAAATTTGGAATTGCCAAGTGGAAATGAGGAATGCGACAAATTTTCTGTCCATCTCCTTCATCCCCAGTTTAGGATATTACTTTCTTTTCTCAATTAAACTAAGGATTTGAGATTTAAAGCCGCTTTGTTAAGTGTTTGAGTGCCAATTCGACTTTGGGTAATACCGCTGGCTGTTTCCGCTGCTCCTTTATTCAGAACATTCATCGCATCTACCACTTGCTCAATAGCGATCGCCTGCTGTTTGGTATTAAGATAAATTTGCTGACTGCTGACAACAACACTGTTAATAGCATTAGCAACATTGTTAAAATTATCCGCCGTACCTTCAGTCAATTTCAGGCTATTATCTAAAGTTTTCTTGCCCTCATCTGTTACCATCACTGTTTTATTAATGGAATTCTTAATACCGTTTATCAAATCACTAATCTGATCCGACGATTTTTTGCTTTGATCTGCCAGTCTGCGAATTTCCGTCGCCACCACCCCAAACCCCTTTCCTTGTTCTCCCGTGCGTACTGCTTCCACTGTAGCGTTAATCGCCAGCATATTAGTTTGACTAGCCAAATCGCTGACTAAATTGGTAATATTAGCAATCTGATTGGTTTGCTGGCTCAAGTTTAAAACTTGAGCGGCAATTGCTCCGACTTTTTCCGTCAAACTCAACATTCCCTGCTGGGTTTTATGCACCACTTTACTGCCTTCGGCAGCCATATTTAAGACATTACTGGCATTTTCAAGGGCTGATTCGGCTTGCATAGCTGATTGCCTCGATGATGCGCCCAATTCATCCATTGTGGTGGTTGTTTGATTAACAGAAGCAGCTTGTTGTACAGCAATACGTTCCTGTTGCTCAATTGTAGCCGCTATCTCGGTAGAAGAACTGACAATCATATTAATAATACCTTTGAGCGCTCGATCTAAAGGTTTGGCGATCGCTATGCTTAAAGATATGCCTAAAATAATCGCTATTAGCGGCCCCAATGTCATGCCCAATACTACAGCTATTTGAGTTTTTTTACGATCGTTTTCTGCGCTTTTATAAGCTTCGTCTGCTTCCTTTCGGTTGGATTCAGCTACTGCTAAAGTGGCTTGTTCAGATTTGATAAATCTAACACGAATCACCTTAGCTTGCTGACTAAGTTTATTCAAAAGGTTAGTAGCTGTGTTTGCTCTTGCCATTTCCGGCGAATTACTTTTACCCTGCTTAAGTAGTTCAATCTGCAAAGCCAAAGGATTGAAAATTCCCAGTGTTTCAAATTCTTTATTAATTAGCAGGAGTTCTTGAGCTTCCTGCTGCCACTCCTCCCAATACTTAAGCATTTGTTGATATAGTGCGTCTTCATCTGAGGTACGAGGAAGCACTTCGTATGCTTTAAAGCCATTTTGAATCTGCTGCCAAGCCTTGTCCATTCTGTTTAAAGCATCTTGCCTTTCTGCTTGACTGAGTGCGGGATGAATTAGCGCTCTTTCGGATGACTCAATTTGGGTTTGTCCCTCGTTAATTTTCAATAATGCTTCAATACTCGGTAATTTATTTTTACCGAGAGTCTCTATGTGTTGACTGAGATTGGATGTTGAACTCCATCCTACCCAGGCTACTAAAAATACTAAAAGTCCCATCGTCAGAAAGGCACTGATTAGTCTGGTTTGTAAATTCATTTTTCTCAACATACTATTTCTGCTTACTTCTACTACAGTTATCCTCGCTGCAATTATGGACATATCTTGTATATTATAGCTTCTATCAGGTAGATGAATTACCTATTAAAAGTTTACATTTGAGTTTTTGCCTGTTAAAAGTAGTAATGAATTGATGAGTAAGCTGTTCGGCATTTAAAAGACGATAGTAGGGTGGGTCATTACAGAAATGTTTCCCGCATAAGCGCGTAAGTGTTAACTCCTGACCACGAATTTCAAAGGTGGTACCCGCCACGTGATTTATCTGTGGAATCAATTGAAAGCATCTCAAATCGAAAATCCTCAAGAAAGAGCATTTATCCGGGGAGTCAATTCTTTAATCTAAAATCTCAAATCTCAAATCGATTGACGCACCATACAAGCCTCGTTACTGCTTTAAATGCTCCACAGCTTATAGCAATCCTCGCATCAGTTGTACAAATATGTAGGGGTAGTGCCTGTGCCTACCCCCCACGGATTGGGGCAACCGGGCGTGAGTTTTGCCCCTAGAACAATTACACAATTCACTTAGAATCGCTATAAGCTGTTGCGGCATTTAAATTATATGTCAAAAAACAATCAAACTCTTGTGGGGAGTAGGGTTGGGCTTCTAGCCTGCCCCGAATATAGAATTTAAATGCGCGACAGCTTATAAGTTAATTTAATAAGGAAAATGATACAATTATATTTGAGGATTTTATGCTCAGGTAACTTACCGAGATTATGGAAAAATGCTTTGGGAGTGATGGAGAATAATCATAGAAACAGACAAAATAATTAAATAAAGTAATCAATAAAAAGGGCGAAAGTAATATACTTGTCGCCCCTTCGCCTGATTTATCATAAACCTGAAAAATTAGGATCAAAATTTAAAAATATTTTCAGTTTGATTAACAAAAAAAATATCAATAATTAGGAAATGCGATAGAGTTTGCATTTCGTCAACTTTCTCAGCAAGATATTTGGAACTGGTTTACACACTGGTGTTATTGTACTTCATCTATCTGAAAAAGGTTATACGGGAATCGCTTGTGTCTGTGCAGACTTACTAGCGGGAAGTGAGCAATTCAATCTAGCCAAGTGTGGAAATCCCGTCAGGGAAAAACGCGAAAAGCCAAAGTGTGAAGTTTGGAAGCCCACGCCATAACTGTAATCAGTTTGGCGTTGGGAGGATGTTACTGCTTTTCCTTAGTCGATCGAGATTGACTGAGGCCCGCTGCTTTTACCGTTGGTGGGTTCGGCTGGGGGAGTAGTGTAGGAAGTTGAACCAGCTTGCTCGTCGATCCAGCTTTTAACGGGATCTTCGTGAAGGTTGAGTCGAAGCAGGCCAGATAAAAATCCGCCCGCGAAGGCGATCGGCTGTTCGATCAATTCTTTCGCCATTGGGATGAGTTCGTCGATGAACATTCAAGAGTCTCCTTGTGTTGCAGGGGTTCTACCTTAACTGTATCGTTTGTACTGCGATGCTGGCAGCGGGTTACAAAAAACCTTCCAGCGCTGAAGATGGGCGATCCTCTTCGAGGGCTTCGCTAACGGGCAATTTTTCGGCTAATGACTTACCGAAAAACTGGGTCTAAAGCCCCGTCCTTCGCTTGACGGCTTTTCCTCTTTAAGTTTATCAATCCAGCCCTCTATAAGTTGGGTCATTGTTTTTTCTTTCTGTTTGGCAATTCTCCGCAGCTTCTCTAGCCGACTCACGGCAATGCGAATACTTAATCTTTCTCTGGTCATTTAGCTACCCAATTGCCACCCTATTATGTTATCGTAGTAAGCATGAAAGCAAGATATCAGTACCGTTTCTATCCAACAAGCCCACAGCAGCAGAGCTTAGCTCAGTTGTTCGGTTGCGTTCGTGTTGTGTATAACGATGCTCTTGCAATCTGCAAACAATCTCAAAAGAAGCCTAAATCGGCTGAACTCCAAAAGATTGTTATCACTCAGGCAAAAAAGACTGAGGAAAGAGCTTGGTTAGGCGAAGTCTCTGCAATTCCATTGCAACAGTCAGTGGCAGACTTAGAAGCAGCATTCAAAAACTTTTTTGAGTCTTGCAAGAGCAAAAGAAAAGGACGCAAAGTCGGCTATCCTAAGTTCAAAAAGCGCACAAACAGCCAGTCTGCAAGGTTGACTCGCGGAGGTTTCTCAATCACAGGAGATGGAGTTTATCTAGCCAAGATCGGTATTGTTAAACCAATCTGGTCGAGGGAGCTACCCTCCGAGTCCAGTTCGATCACGGTAATCAAAGACTGTGCGAACCGCTATTTACTCAGCTTTGTCGTAGAAATTCAACCCAATCGAGTTGATGCCAAGAACCAAAGTATCGGCATCGATTTGGGAATTAAAACTTTTGCGGTAATGAGTGATGGAACATCAGCCCAAAGTCCCAGTTACAAAAAGTTAGACCGAAAAATCCGCAAGCTGCAACGCAAGTTAGCCTGCCAGCCCAAAGACTCAAAGCGCTGGAACAAAACCCGCATTCAGATTGCCAAGCTCCACAATCAGATTGCTGATAGTCGCAAGGATTTTTTGCACAAACTATCTACCAAGGTTGTAAGTGAAAACCAAACCATTGTCTTGGAAGATTTCAACGTGTCTGGCATGGTCAAAAACCGCAAAATTGCTAGGGCAATTAGTCTACAGGGATGGAGAAAATTTCGGGTATTGTGCGAGGCTAAATCTGAAAAGTTTGGGCGTGAGTTCGTAATTATTAGTCAATGGGAACCTACAAGCCAAACTTGCTCTGATTGCGGATATAAATGGGGAAAAATTGATTTGTCTGTGCGTTCTATACTTTGCTTAAATTGCGGTACAGAACACGACCGAGATGAAAACGCTTCGGTAAATATAGAAAAAGTCGGCCTGGGGCATCGGCACGACTCTAAATGTACGTCGAGACAGAGTAAGACTACCGGGCGTAGCGTCCGTCAATGAAGCGTAAAGAATCCCCACGCCTTCAGGCTGGGGAGTATGTCAAAATGCTAATCAAATTGCTGCAAAAATTTTATGTGCCGTTTGCTTGGCTACCTCGGTGAGCCGATTTTACTCGATGCTATTCTGTACAAGCCGGAACATTCCCTAATTGTGCAGAGTTACGATCCCCGCGAAATGACTTCTGGCCTACTCAATGCTGACGGTTTTGGTATTGGTTGGTATCACCCGCACCTAGATACTGACCCGTTTACTTATAAAAATGTACAGCCAATTTGGAGCGACGTTAACCTTCCGAGTATCAGTCGATACGTTGAATCTGGATGCGCGATCGGATATGTTCGCAGTGCAACTTCAGGACAAGCTGTAGATTTGAGCAACTGTCAGCCGTTTCAGAACGATCGCCTGCTGTTCGTACACAACGGCTTCGTGAAGAATTTTCGGCAAACTCTTTACAGACCAATTCGCGATCGGCTCAGCGATACGCTGTATCAATCAATTAACGGTACTACAGATTCTGAGCATATCTTCGCCTTGTTTGTCAATGAATTGACAGCCGGAAATCTGACCATACAAGCAGCTTTGCAAAACTCGCTGAAAACTTTGGCCGAGCTAGCAAACTTTCACCAAGTAGAATTTTCAGCTAATATAATTATCAGCGACGGACACCAGCTCGTTGCCTCTCGCTTTGCTTCCCAAAAAACCCCTCCTTCCCTCTATTGGCTGCGAGACGATTTAAATTTCCCGAATTCTGTCATTATTGCTTCTGAACCTTTATTTGCTGGCAATTGGCACGAGTGTCCAGTCCAGAGCATTATCAGTACCGGAGTAGAGCGTGATATCGAAATCTATCCAATCTTGTAGAGAGGCAATTTATCGCGATTTGCAGCAGTGTCGCAGCGGCACTTTCAAGCTATTTGCAGACATCGATTATGATACTTTTTGCCGTCAAGCTCATCCTGATTTCAGTCCAGTTGGCTGGCACTTAGGTCACATTGCTTATACTGAGGATTTGTGGCTGTTGCAGCGATGTGCTGGGTTGGAACCAGTCTTTCCTCAGTATCACCAACTGTTTGCTGCTGATATTTTGCCGAAAAAACAACGGGTTTTTCTGCCGACGTTACGTGAAGTTGAATTATATCTGGACGCGGTGAGAAAAAAGGTGTTAGATTATTTGGAAGTAGCGCCGATCGACGAGCAAGAACGTCTCTGGCGGTTTATTATTCAGCACGAAAGCCAGCACTGCGAAACTGTTGCTTTCGTGTTGCAAATGCACAGGAAGAAGGAAGAAAGGCACGACACGGATTTGGACAGGGATACACGGATTAATTCTCTACAACAGAGAGGAATAAAGCAGCCGAAATTCCCAATTCCCAATGCCCAATTCCCAATTACCGATTCGGCGATTGAAATTCCGGGCGGGGAATTTTACATGGGAAGCGATGCTGCTGAGGCTTTGGATAATGAGCGATCGCGCCACCTGTGTTATTTAGAAGCATACTCGATCGATCGCTATCCCGTCACTTGCCGTCAATACCAAGATTTCATGGAATCCGGCGGCTATCAAAACCCTGATTGGTGGTCAGCGGACGGCTGGAAATGGCTGCAAGGCGAAGCCGTCTCTCAACCGCTTTACTGGTCAGAAAATCCAGCTTTCAACAACCATCCAGTCTGCGGCGTGAGTTGGTACGAAGCCGAAGCTTACTGCAACTTTATCGGCAAGCGTTTACCATCGGAAGCCGAATGGGAAAAAGCTGCGAGTTGGGACGCCACAAATCAAACATATCGCATCTATCCTTGGGGAGAAGAACCGCCAAACGGCAGCCTGTGCAATCACGGCAATAATATTGCCAATACTTCGCCAGTTGATGCCTTTCCCAAAGGAGCAAGTGCGGCAGGCTGCTGGGATATGTTGGGGAATGTTTGGGAATGGACTGCTTCAACCTTTGATGCCTATCCGGGATTTGAAAGTTATCCTTACAGGGGATATTCTCAAGTTTATTTTGATGGAGAACACCGGGTTTTGAAAGGCGGGAGTTGGGCGACTTTTCCGCAGGCACTGCGATCGACCTTTCGGAATTGGTATTATCCGGGCGTGCGGCAAATTATTGCTGGTTTTCGCTGCGCTAAGTAGTTTGCTAGGTAATTATAATTACCATCAAGTTTGTTCATATTAAGGAATTTAGTCAGCGGATTTTTCAAATTAACAAATTCCTTAATACTTGCCTTAGAAAGCTTATTTGACGAACATCAGATAAAGGGCTGGAGAGGGAATTGGGGACAAAATTTGTTTGCAAAATTCCCAACATTTTTCCATGTGACAAGCTCAAATAAAACAAGTTTGGTTAAGTATTCAATAATTTTTGTGGATAAATTTTAAGTTTTAATTGTGGATGCGAGATCCATCGGGTGAGACAATACAGAACGGAGAGTCACCTGAAAAATCTGACTTGATCGCGATATTTGGCAACGCGACTGCGTGCTATACCCATGTGTGCATCTAAAAATTACTTTATGAAATCCCCAAGACTGTCCGACACAACCAACTCAGCCTCAACAAAAGAAAACCGGCTGCACTTAGAGCGACTGGTGAGCGCTGCGGCACTGACACCCGCAGAAATCAATGCTGGCAGCGATGCAGTTAGCGGGTTGACTCAAACCCCGAAATCCCTGCCTCCAAAGTATTTCTACGACGATCGCGGCTCGAACCTGTTTGAGTTGATTTGCCAGTTGCCGGAATACTACCTGACACGCACTGAGACGGCTATTTTGCAGGGGTGCGCGGGGGCGATCGCCAATTTAACGGGCCCCTGCGAAATCGTCGAACTCGGCAGTGGCAGTTCCACCAAAACTCGGATTCTCCTTGATGCTTACAGTCAACTGGAATATCCCCTGCATTATTTGCCGATCGACATCAGTCCTACTATCCTAGAAAGCAGCGCTTGTCAACTGTTGGCAGATTATCCGTCGCTCCAGATTCACGGACTTGTCAGCACTTACGAATTAGCCTTAGCTAAAATTGCACCGTCGCCGTTGCCAACCCGAATGATTTGCTTTCTCGGCAGTACCCTCGGCAATCTCAACGCTCAAGAATGCGATTTATTCTTCTCGCAAATTGTCGGTGCATTGCAGCCGGGAGAGTATTTTTTGCTGGGAATTGACTTGGACAAATCTAAGGATATTTTAGAGCCTGCCTACGATGACAGTCAAGGAGTAACGGCAGCATTTAACTTGAATATGCTGCGACATTTAAATCGAAAATATGATGGAAATTTTGATTTAGCACAGTTCGAGCATTGGGCTTTTTACAATCAAGAGGAATGTCAAATTGAAATGCACTTGAAAAGTAAAAAAGCGCAAACAGTGCAGTTGCGTTCTCTCAATTTAACGGTTGAATTTGCAGCGGGAGAAACTATCCGCAGCGAAATATCGCGCAAGTTTAATCTCACTACTGTAAAAAAAGAACTGTCGCAGCGTGGTTTAATGCCGGTGCAAGTTTGGACTGATCCAAATCAGTGGTTTGGCTTGATGCTTTGTCAAATTTCTGATGTTAATAAATGAGTTCTTCAGATATTACGCACAGTCAGGACACGGCACTGCCCTGTCCCTGCAAATCGGGCGATGGCGTCGGGTTCTCGCCCGTGCTACGACGTTTTGGGGTAGGGACACGGCACTGCCGTCTCCTCAATTTCTGTGTTGTCGATGGTTCTGAATTCAGGATATCCTGTTAGGAATGAGAATTAAATAACTTCCACAAGTTTGTGGGATGGGCGGGACGCCCGTCCAAAAAGGATGGGCGGGACGCCCGTCCAAAAAGGACGGGCGGGACGCCCATCCCACAATAACAATTAAAATTGTAAGTTATTTAATTCGCGATCCTTAGCAATTACTAATTACCAATTAACAAATCGGCCGCTGTCCGGGTTTGACGGCGTGAATGTACTCACTGCCCGAGGTTGGCCATCCCCGCTTATAATAAGCTTCCTCCGGCTTCCCCCAGCCCAACTGCAACAAAATTTCTAGAAAATCCAACTTTTCCCACTTGGAGAGATTGGCCCATTCTGTGCGCTGGGCTATAGCTTCTACATCAACCGGCTCGATCGATCGAAAATCCTTCCCACTGTTAATGCTTAAATACAAATCCATCCCGGCAGTTACCTGCTGCCAGAATTCCAACATAGCAATCTTAGCTGCCTTCAACGTAATCAAATCAACCGGTAGAGCTATTAATTCGTCATCCACTGCCGGATAGCGTAGAGTATTGCCTTTAACCGCCATTTCCCGCCAGACAATCCCAGAAACTTGATGTTCCCGCTGGTATTCGTGCACAGCCGCCTTAAAATTTTGATAAGCAGTGAACTTCTGAACTCCCTCAGACTTGAGAAAGCGGTCAATCACGGGGTTGCCTGTAGCAGAAGTTTGAGTCAAGTTGAGACGCCGCCCATGCAAGCAGGCTTGGCGCTCTTCTTCGAGGATTTTAATGAGTTCCGCCGTGCTGTAGACCTTGGACATCTTTATTGAGGCAAAATCAAGATATTGGCTGATATTCGGCTGGTTTTCTCGACTAATCTTCGGTAAAGATAGTTTGGCTGTTCTGGGCAATATTCAGTTTTGCCGTTATTCTAACTTTTCTTGCTGCTTAATTGTAGTTTGATAGTTTACAGGAGTCGATCCGCGAAATCCCGACAGCCTCTTAAAAAAAGCAGTTAAGAGGGTACGAATCACGAACTAGACTGGGAACTGCACCGCCGACGTACCTCGCGGGATTTTTCGCCAAAAACAAAGCCCCCTCCTTGGAGGGGGCAAAACTGATGCCAGAGGTTTGGGAGTTTTATTTGATGGGTCGATCAAACAACCCGAAAAAAAAGCAGCATTCGCACCTGCCGTCAACTACCAAAACTCAAATTTTCAGTCTCAAAGTTTAGTAGCGTCCGCGTGCAGGGCGATCGTTGTCGCCCCAGCCGCCGCCGCCCGAGGGGCGTCTGTTGTTGTTGTTTTCGCGAGGTTTGGCTTTGTTGACTTTCAAGTCGCGGCCCATCCACTCAGCACCGTCTAAAGCTGCGATGGCTGCTGCTTCTTCTGCCTCGCTTGCCATTTCCACAAAAGCAAAACCCCGCATCCTGCCTGTTTCCCGGTCCACTGGCACTTGGACGCGGCTTACAGTACCGTACTCGGCAAATACTTCGTTGAGGTCGTCTGATGTTACCTCATATGAAAGATTACCCACGTAAATCGACATAAAATCTCCAGAATCATTAGGGTGCAGAGACTTAGATTCGGAGAGACGCTTGTAAATAAACACCAACAAACTACGCAACCGAATTTAATTCTTGGAAAACCACTATAACATGAAGCCAGCAGAATCAGCAATTGGCTGGCATAATTTTCAATTTTGGGTGCCGTCGGGCAATCGCCAACAGAAAGTATTCGTGATAACTGACATCTTACACTCTTGGCGTCCTCCGCTTGGTTTCTTGCTGCGCGATCGACCTGATATCTGAGATTTTTAGTCCCTGTTACCAGGTTGATTGGGTCTGATTGAGAACAGCGCCTGAGATTCAGTTATAACTGACAAAGTTCATCGACTACTTTAGACATTGACTTGAATATTCGGTTAGTGAAAAAACGTGACGGTCAATTGAGTACAGTTAGACCGCAGGCTTCTTTTTCCTTTGTTTAAAAGGCTTTTTATAGTGAGGTAGTTCCACCCCCACTTGCTAATATACTATCAGATTATTTCCAGATTATCAAGGGATATAGCGCTACTTTCTGGGCAGTGCGATCGTCTTAAGCGCCGATCGACGTGCGGTGACTTGTACTGTCTTATTTTTGAGTGAGGTACGACGCTAATTCTGGAATTTCACCGGCGCGCTGCCACTCGGCTTCCCCGCGCCGCACTTTGGTTCGGGCTGTGATTTCCTGAACTTCCCATAATTGCAATTTGGTATAGGGCCCTTTGGCTTCACCGCTGCGAAAGACGTACCATTGAGCAACTTCAGGAGTTGGCTGGGTCGATCGTCTTACTGACTTCATCCGATTCATTCCAGTTGTGGCTTTGAGCTGATTTAGCTCTTGTTCTACCGGATTGGGAGGCGCTGAATTAGAATTGGGCGATCGCTTTTTTTTAGCCTCCGGCTTACCTCTAGCAATTTCTACTTCGCGCGGCCACCCCCAGAAATGCCACACCGCCACCCACACTAGCGCCACGGCAGATCCTAAAATATCTTCTTGTGTTTCTGACCATTCTTTCGACTCTCCAAACAGCAGAAAACCGATCGCACCGAGTACGATCGCTATGAGGTTTAAGTAAATTAGGTTGGTAGTGTCGTTAGCTGCTAAGTGCCAACTGGTTGTGTGCCGAACAAAAGATTGGCTGGTTGCTGTTTTGTTGTGTTTCCAGGCTTTTCGGGCTTGAAGGCGACTGTAACCAGGAGAGTCAGCGGGCCACCAAGTCGCGGCCCAATTAACTAGATGCGCTGACCAATACTGCAAAGCTGCATATCCCACTATCCCGCTTAGCAGTACGCAAATAACTAACAGAAAGGTTGTCAGCGGCAGTAGCTGTATTGGCACGATTTCTGCCGTCGCAACAGTTAGCAGAAAAAACGGAGTACCAGTTAATACTGGAACTAAAAAAAGTTCAAGTATCTTTAGAAGGTAGGCATAGAAAATCCCTAAGAATTTAAGAATAATTTTAAGCAGTTTTGCAAAGCGGAAGTGATACAGGTAAGCAGAGGCGATCGCACTTCCTAGAATTACAGCAACGAGGGCGCCCGAAAAGCTTCTGATCGGCAGCATAAAAAGGGCAGTCGGCGGAATTCCCATCAAAATCGCAGCAGGTAGCGTCAGAAATGCGATAATACCTTCCCTCCAGTGGTGCCAAGCTGATACAGTCGGCGGTTGCTGATTGTGTCGGCGAATTTCCACCCACTCTGCAAGCTTGGTTAACCCCCAGTGATAGAAAGCAAATAACCAGATTTGGCAAAACCAAGCAAGTACGATCGGGGATTCCCAGTCAGAGTTCCTGATGGTGTACCAGTACGTCCTGCTAAATCCGTAGGAATAGTAGTAAGCGTTGGGCCACAGTAAAGAAACAATCAGCCAAAAGCTAATGCTTAAGGCAAACCCTCTGGCGCACGATCTAGGATCGGGGAGGAATTTCGGCCAATTATTCATGGTTGGGATAATTTGACGGGATATCAATATTGTCCCATTGCGCCGATCGTTCTGGGCTGTGCGATCTTAAGCGCCGATCGCTTGAGACCGATCGCCCGATCTGGGACTATTTAAATTAAGTTGCTGCAATTTACCAACTTTAGAATAAAGATAACTGTGCTTCTCTGAGTTCCTTGTCCATCAAAAAATCATCTATTCTACTAGCGAAAATCTGACAGTA
The DNA here is from genome assembly GCF_036705265.1 of Microcoleus sp. B4-C2. Lineage (NCBI taxonomy): Bacteria > Bacillati > Cyanobacteriota > Cyanophyceae > Oscillatoriales > Microcoleaceae > Microcoleus > Microcoleus sp. B4-C2. Next base: position 2,470 of record NZ_JAUBUB010000034.1, on the reverse strand, counting down.
ATCAGCCCTAATTTCAAATCCAATAACTTGTCGCTGCAAACCCAGAGCCAGAATTGCTGTAGTCTCGGAACCCATAAACGGAGCTAAAACAATTTCGTTTAAATTCGATGCCGACTTGATGATGCGATCGACAACAGCAACAGGAAATTGAGCGGGGTGAGGCGTGCGTTCTTTTGAAGCTCGGTTTTTCCCCGACGTAACTTTTGGGAACTGCCAAACATCCGTCGGATTTTTGCCTTTTAAGTTTACTTTAATCTTGCCGTTCTTTTTCTGATTCGGATATTTCACATTTGGGTCGCGCACTTCATCCAAATTAAATGTATACTTGTCTTGATTTTTCACATACCAGAGAAACTTTTCATTGCGGGGTGAAAAGAACTTGCTGCCGGCAACTCCTGCGCCGTAGTTCCAGACAACTTCTTGAATCAGATAAATTAGGCAATTATGAGCTTGGAAGTACGGTTTACCTAAAATATTCGCGATCTCAGTCAAGCTCATGAAATATTGGGGAGAGATTTTGTTGACAAGATGCAATAATTATAGTAAGTGACTGGAAAAATATTGTCAAACTCATCTGGATTGGCCGATCGCCCTGCCGGATACAAAAGGTTACAATCACAAATAGATTCTATTTCCATAACATTACTGTTTATAGATTGAACTGCTCAGTGACAAATAACAACACCTCAACTCAATCCTTTCAATTTGACTCAATTGACAGCGCCCTCGTAGACCTCAAAGCAGGCCACATGGTGGTAGTAGTCGATGACGAAAATCGCGAAAACGAAGGCGATGTGATATGTGCCGCCCAATTCGCCACCCCCGACAACATCAATTTTATGGCCGTGAACGCGCGGGGTTTGATTTGTCTGGCATTGAGTGGCGAAAGGCTCGATCGCCTGGAACTGCCCCTCATGGTCAGCAAAAACACAGACAACAACCAAACTGCCTTCACCGTCAGCATCGATGCAGTCAACGGCGTCAGTACCGGTATCTCCGCCGAAGACCGGGCACGCACCATCCAAGTCGCCATCCACCCGGACACCAAACCTCAAGACTTGCGCCGTCCCGGTCACATTTTCCCCCTGCGGGCGATCGACGGTGGCGTCCTCAAACGCGCCGGTCACACCGAAGCCTCGGTTGACCTCGCCAGACTCGCTGGCCTGTATCCCAGCGGCGTGATCTGCGAAATTCAAAACCCCGACGGTTCGATGGCGAGATTGCCCGAATTAATCGAGTACGCCAAAACCCACAACCTTAAAATAATCAGTATTGCTGACTTAATTAGCTACCGACTCAAGCACGATCGATTCGTCCGCCGCGAAACCGTCGCCAAATTGCCAACTCAATTCGGCGAGTTTATGATTTACGCCTACCGCGACACCCAAGACAATTCAGAACACGTTGCTATTGTCAAGGGCGACCCGGCAGAATTTAAAGACAAACCCGTGATGGTGCGGGTGCATTCCGAATGCCTGACCGGCGATGCTTTGGGTTCCCTGCGCTGCGACTGCCGGATGCAACTGCAAGCGGCACTGAAAATGATCGAAAATGTGGGTTCTGGCGTCATAGTTTACTTGCGCCAAGAAGGTCGGGGTATTGGATTGGTAAATAAACTAAAAGCTTACTCGCTGCAAGATTTGGGATTCGATACAGTCGAAGCCAACGAACGGTTGGGATTTCCCGCCGACTTGCGGAACTACGGCGTCGGAGCACAAATGCTCAACGATTTGGGAGTTCAAAAAATTCGCTTGATTACCAACAACCCGCGCAAAATTGCAGGGTTGAAAGGTTACGGGATTGAAGTAGCCGATCGCGTCCCCTTACTAATTGAAGCCACAGATTACAACTCGATCTATCTGGCAACAAAAGCCGAAAAACTCGGTCATATGCTACTGCAAACTTATTTAGTAACAGTGGCGATTCAGTGGAACGAAAAAGCAGAAGGAAAAGAGGAAGATTCTGCCATTCAAAATCGGTACGAACACCTCGAAAAACTGCGGCATTTGGCGGCTAACCAGCACTTGCTGCTGCAAGAAGAAGCGCGGCCGGTGGGCATAGCCCTGTTCGGAGAAGGCTCCCTCATCGTTCACCTCGGCTTCGATCAAGCCGGACTCGCAGCCCCCGACTGGTACTTGGATGTAAACCATCCTTACGTCAAGGCGATCGGCCAAATTCTGGGTGAAATCAGCAATGAGCCGAATTTGCAAACATTAGAATTCATGGTTTCCTCCGGTGCAGATCCGCTCAAAACCCTGCAAGTCCAGCTCGATCGCGAGACATTCGTTTTGTCGGAATTAACCGGAATTTGCGATCGGCTCGAACCTCAAAAAATCTACAGTTTTGCTCCTCTTCCCTGAAGGCAGAAGGTAGAAGCCAACCCCCCCTACCCCAGCAGGGGGCAGGGTGGATTAATTGTCCCCAAGTAAATTATAATAGTCGAGCGCGAGCGGCGCGAGTCCGCTCGCGC
>NZ_JAUBUB010000033.1:13134-56281 GCF_036705265.1 Microcoleus sp. B4-C2 | reverse complement strand
TTCGGGGTACTTCGCTTAGCGCTCAGATTCATCCCCTCTGAATATACGCCCGGGACTTCCCGGCTGGTAGTTAAAATCAATAATCTCATAAACCCGCCCCCACCCGACGATAAAATGCTGGATAGAGAATTGTGCAAGATGTGCGAGTGAATTGATATCTTGTGCCGAACGCCACAATCAGCCAGATGTTTCAATCCTACAGCCGACTATTGCCACAGGTGCAACATATGAATTTATTAGATATATTAAACAAAGCTAGTTTTTTCTATAATAACGCTTATGGCTGTCAATTTCGCTACGTCCCCCGCTTCTAGTCTCAAACCAGAAGCCCAGAATATCTCAGCACTCAAACAAGTCTTCCAGACAATTGATGCCGATAGCTGTCCGGGTTCCTATAATTTTCATATGCACACAGTCTACTCTGACGGGCGATTGCAGCCAGAGAAATTGATGGAACAAGCCATAGCCCGCGGTCTCAAGGGCTTAGCTATCACCGACCACCACAGCACCGAAGGCTACGTTAAAGCTCAAATTTGGCTGGATAATTGGAAATTAAACCATCCTGACAAAAATAGTGAAGCACCTAGTCTCTGGACAGGCGCTGAAATTAATGCCGAATTGCTCAACAACGACGTACACATTCTCGGTTACGCCTTCGATCCGCAAAATCCCAGTCTCAAACCTTACTTGCGAGGTAAAAGTACAGAAGGCACCTATTGTTATTCAGCAGCCAGGGTAATTGAAGCTATTCATGAAGCAGGAGGTTTAGCAGTTCTAGCACATCCTTGCCGGTATCGATCGACTGCCGATCAACTAATCCCAGAAGCAGCTCGTTTCGGCATTGACGGTGTAGAAATTTACTATGCTTACGGTAATCCAAATCCTTGGAAACCAAGCCCCAAACAAACTGCTTTAGTCAAAGATTTAGCAGAAACTTATGGTTTGCTGGGAACTTGTGGCACGGACTCTCACGGCCTGAGTCTTTTAGTCCGAATCTAGAGAGTTTGGAAATAAGAAGTGCTTTATCCTGTCCTTGCCAGTCTAAGCGTTAGCGGATATATCTCTTATGAAAGCAATCACCATGAGCCGAAAACAAACAGTTGATCAGGTCAATCGATTTTAGATTTTAGATTTTAGATTTTAGATTGACTCCACGGATAAATACGTTCGGCAAGTTTCATTTGATACAGGTTTTTTATTTCTGGACGGATGAATCACGTGGCGGGTATCCTGGATGCTTGATTGTCATATTAGGTGCGCTAAAATGACTAATATAAAATTGTTTGGTAGTGAGGACTTCAGTCCTCATGAAAGTCTGTGGACTGAAGTCCTCACTACTTGCCTTATAACGGCTATTTTACGGGACGTGAGATAATTGCGATCGCCAGAATGAGCTTTCGGTATCCAAAAGTAAGCAATTGCTTTCTTCAGGTAATATCGTTGCAACTCCTAGAGACATTGCGCCCTAAAAACCAGTCGCCCTTCTACCGTTCCGGGAACAACTGACAGGCCCTGTTCGTTGGCTGATTTGCCCAGTCCAAGCGAGAATTCCCAAACCGATCCATCCAACCTTCCAAATAAGCCCGATTAGCCTTTCTTTCCTCTGGATCTGATGTATTCATGGGATGAGGTGCTAAACCGAAAATAGTCGCCGTCGTCACGCAAAACATCGACTTCTGAAAACTTTGGCAAATTTGCACCCGCACATCGTCTTCACCGCGACAGCTAGTGCGATAAACTGCGTGCAAATACTCCGGCAAATAATGCCGCATATCTTGCATCAATTGAGTTGGCGGAATCCCTGCACCTCCAATGGGTAAAGGATCAGCAAACAAAGCCCCGTAGGCAAAATCTTTTTGTTTTTCCGGGATTTGATGGGCTTGAGCGTTGTAGGAAACTGTGCCAAAAAAAGCTGTGCCCCGAAAGAAAACAGCCTCTACATAAGGCACCGCTACATCTGGTAAAAATGTCAAGTTAGCCGAGGCCGGAATGATATCGTAGACTTGACTGTGAATCTTGACGCTGTAGGTAATCGGTAGGCTGGCGGCGGCGACTAAACCGGCTTTGACAAAATCAACTACATCAGAAATAGACTTAGTTTCCCCTCGATCGTAGGAATCGGATAAGTCCATAAACAAATCGCTCATTACCCGCCAAAACTGACCGAGACCGGTGTAGTAAGCCAGCATCCGCACTTGTTCCGGCAAAAAATTAGGAAAGGTTTTGTTTAGTCCCTGCATGAAAAAATTGCCTTTCAGTTTAGCTGCGATCGCCTTTTCGACCAAACTGCTAAATTCCGGGGAATCCAAATAACTATCCAAACCACCGCCGCCGTGCCAAAGCATTGTTTTCATGCAATACTCAGCATACTCAAAATTTATGCGATCGTGCCACAAATAGCGAATTAATTTCGGCAGCGTCACCTCTCCGTTGAAATATTTAAAAAACGGAAAAAGCACTAAAAACTGTTCTTCTGCAATATAGTTGAGATTGCGAGAATAGGCATCTAAAACAATAGCATAACTTTTCAGTACGCCGATAACTTCAACCACATTTTCCGTAGATTCAGGCAGTAAAGCTTTGCCTGATTCCAAGATGTCAATGTATGCGGATAGGGGATGGGAAGATGGTTTTAATACGGTACTTGTCATTTTTATTTAACCTTAATTGAAGGAAGGCACGACACGGATTTGAACACGGATACACTGATGAATGGAATAGGTAGGGACACGGCAGTGCCGTGTCCCTACAGCCGTCTGCTGTATTTTATGGGATTGAAAACTGCCATAGGACTAAAGTCCGATGCTACTGATATCTTGCACCATTCTCAATTAGCCCTAGGGGCGGGTTCGCCAACAGCCTTAAAGCTTGCAAATAGGTTATATAAACCCGCCCGACCCCACGAAAAATCCTCTTATTGATATTGCTGCAAGATGTCAGATGCTACAAACTTAGGTCATATTTTATTTCAAGTTTTGAGCAATCACTTTAACTTGGGGTGGCACATTAGCAACCATTCCGATCGCAGTTTTTTCGCTCAAAGCAACTAAAACTCCCGGCTGCACTCCCATGATGGCAATAATTATTGCTAAAACCAGCGAAGGAATGCGATCGTCCCAGCGGACTTGCGGCAAATTTACCACCACATCCGAAAGGCGGCCGAAAAAGGCGCGGTTGACCATAATTAAAAAGTAAACTGAAGTTAAACCAGTGCCGATCATGCAGAGCAAAGTTTGCACGGGAAACACTGGCAAACTGCCCCGAAATATCAAAAATTCAGCAATAAATCCAGCCAAACCTGGAATGCCGGCACTAGCCATCACGCCGAGGATCATTAAACTGCCAATCATCGGCAAACCGCGATCGGGATTGAATAAACCTTTGAGCACATCGATGTTGCGGGTGCCGGATTTTTTGTAAACAATGCCGACGGTTAAGAATAGCAGCCCCGAAATTAAACCGTGGCTAACCATTTGCAAAACAGTTCCCAGCATACTAATCGGAGTAGCTGCGGCGCTAGCTAACAAAATGTAGCCCATGTGAGCGATCGAACTGTAAGCTACAATTTTTTTCATATCTTTTTGGGCGATCGCACAACTCGCCCCGTAAAGAACGCTTACCACCGCCCAACTCGCCAACCAAGGTGCCGCCACCGCCCACGCATCTGGAAACAAACCCAAACCAAAACGCAGCATCCCATAAGTTCCCAGCTTCAAAAGCACCCCCGCCAGCAGCACCGAAACCGGCGTCGAAGCTTCAACGTGAGCATCCGGCAGCCAAGTATGAAAAGGCACCAAAGGCATCTTAATTCCAAAAGCCAGCAACACCCCTGCCAGCAAAACAATTTGCCTTACCAAAGGCAATGGCAATCCTCCTTGTAAATGCGATGCGCCCGCTGCACCAACCATATCGAAACTCGAAGCACCGCTAAGCCAACCAGTACCCAAGAAAGCAGCCAGGAGCACAATTCCCGAAAATGCAGTATAGATTAAAAACTTAGTAGCAGCATAACCCCGGCGCTCGCCTCCCCAAATCGCAATTAACAGGTAAAGCGGAATCAATTCTACCTCAAAAAACAGGAAAAACAGCAGCAAATTTTGAGATAAAAAAGCCCCTGTTACGCCGCCGGTAATTAACAGAATCAAAGAATAATAAAGTCGAGGTCTGCGGATCGACTCATCCGTAGCGTAAATAGCTATTCCTGTCAGCAGAGTATTTAAAATTACCAAAGGCAGAGCCAAACCATCAACACCGAGATTGTAATTCAATCCCAAAACATCTATCCAAGGAATGAATTCCGCAAACTGCAACTGACTGGTACTGGCATCAAACTGAACTGCCAAAATCACCGAGAGAATAAAAGTTATACCCGCAATGGCGATCGCTACATTCCGAACTATTTTAGAACTCACTGAACCAGGCCAGAGCCCAATCAGGGCAGCGGCCAACATTGGTATCCAGATTAAAGCACTGAGCATCAATTAAAACTTTCCTTTATTACGCAGTTTTTAGAGATATAGCAATCCTAAATCATTTGTGAATTTCTTACTCCCTCCCCAAGGCATCGGGGAGGGTTGGGGTGGGGTAAAAAATTTACGACTCCTGCAAGGATTGGTATATATTTAACATTAACGCAAAGCAACTGCATAAAAAAGCGATCGGCTGATTTTCTTGTTAACATAGATTCAAATGTGTCTGGAATCCTCCTATGACCTCAAGTCTTACAGATCGAGAAGATTTGCAAATTAAATCCGGTTCTCCTTCCACCCGCCTCACCGTTGCCGACTTGGAACAACTGCAAGGTATACTCTCGGAAGCGCATCTAGACTACCAATTAGAACTCGTAGACGGGAAGATTATCCTTATGGGCCCATCAGACATTGTATCGAGCGAAATTGGGGCAGAGTTAGTCAGACTTTTACTAAACTGGGTCAAACCCCGCAAACTTGGACGAGTGTTTGAGTCCAGTGGCGGGTTTATTCTCCCCAATTCAAATCTTACAGCACCCGATGTTTCGTTTGTAACCGCCGATCGCCTCAAACAAAGTAAAAGGTATTTTGCCGAACTCGTTCCCGACTTAGTTGTAGAAATCAAATCTCAGTCCGATCGCCTCAAACCCCTGCGAGAAAAAATTTTATCATTTATCGAACTAGGAGCCAAAGTAGGAATATTAATCGACCCTGACAAGCGCACAATAACAATTTACACTCCCCAAGCAGATCCAGTGGTATTGAGAGACGGCGACATGATTTCAATTCCCGAACTTTTGCCCGGTTGGGAAGTTCCAGTGATCGAATTGTGGCCGATCGAGTTTGAATAAAAGTAGATAAAAAAGCAGACAAACCCAGAATAAAATCATCTGCGTTCATCTGCGGTTTAAAATTAAATAACATCAGACAAAAAGCAGACAAACCCAGAATAGATTCATCTGCCAACCTCTGCGGTTTAAAACTGCCAAATAATCAACGCCAGCAACACAGCAACTCCCCCCACAATAGTCAACACATAAAACTGCGACTGACCGGTGCCGCTGTACTTCAACCCTTCACCGCTGAAAATTGTGGCAAAACCGAACAAATTCACCGCCCCGTCCACCACATACCTATCAGTCCAAGCGCTGATTTTAGAAATAGAAGCCACAGCCCAAACGACAGTCAGACGGTAAACTCGATCGATATAAAAATCGTAAGCAAACAAATCCTGCAACGCCGGCACAGGCAGCCGTACCGGTCGAGGTAAAACCCCGTACCAATAAATCGCTACCCCAACCGCAACGCCAATCAACCCAGATAACAGCAACAGCGGCGTATCCAGCGTCTTCAACAGCAAATTTAAAGTATCAAAATCTCCCGTTTCCGCCCAAGGGCCAGTCCAACTAATTAACAGTTGCCACTGCTGCAACATCCAAGGAACCAACAGCCCCATCACTGTCAAAATTACCATCGGCAAAGCCATCGGCCAACCAACTTCTGGAGCTCTGCGAGTTTTCGGCTGCGGTTTTCCCACAAACACTAAACCGAATATGCGGGTTAAATTTAGGGCTGTCAAACCGTTAACTAAAAGCAGCACTATTACCAGCCACAAAGGCACCGTCCAAAAACCGTTGAGCCAGCGTCGCATCGCCCAAAAGTTGCCCAGAGGCAACAACGCTACCATCCCCGCAGCGCCTACTAAATAAGCCGTAGTCGTGGCAGGCATCTTTGACCACAACCCACCCATTTCTGTTAAATTTTGAGTGTTAGTTGTGGTAATAATTGACCCTACGCTCATGAATAATAGGCCTTTGGCGATCGAGTGCGCGAACAGCAACAGTAAAGCAATGTCAACTTGATTTAGCCCCACGGCGATAAACACCAAACCCAAAGAAGCGCTGGTAGAATGCGATAGTGCTCTTTTGAGGTCGATTTGGGCGATCGCCACCAAGGAAGCGCCAACAGCCGTCACCGCACCCAAAACCACCAGCACCCCATCCGTCACGGGCGACAGCGCTAAAACAGGCTGAAGTTTAATCAAAACATAAGCCCCAGCGCCCACAACTACCGTATTCCGCATAATCGAAGCCGGGTTTGGCCCTTCCATCGCCTCGTCGAGCCACAAATGGAAGGGAAATTGAGCGCACTTGGCTGTAGGGGCGGAGATTAAAGCCAAACCTAAAAGAGTCGCCACTAGGGGAGACAAAGTTGCAGTTTCAGCCCATGTTTCTAAATCGGAAAAATTCAAACTTCCTGCTAAAGTTGAAAGCGTTACTACTCCCATCAGCAGTGGCACGTCTCCTACACGTTTTGTTAAAAACGCATCACGAGCGGCTGTTACTACCAGCGGTTGAGCGTACCAAAACCCGACTAGCAAGTAAGTTGAAAGCGTCAGCATTTCCAACAAAGCGTAAGTTAGAAGCAGCGAGTCGCTAATGGCAATGCCGCTAATTGCTGCTTCAAAAAAACCCAGCAGCCCAAAAAATCGAGCTAGCGCCCAGTCTTTTTCCATGTAGCCTAGAGCGTAAATTTGTGCTAGCAAACTCAGAAGTGTAACTAACTCCATTGCTCCGACGCTGACCGTGGAGATTTCTATTGCAAAAGACAAATCTAAATCGGCTGCTTGCACCCAGTGCACGAGCAACTGTTGCGGCGGTTGATCCCAAGTCGCTGTAAAAATAACTGATCCGTGTATGAAAGCCACCACTGTCATCAGCAAATTGAAGTAAGCTGCTGGTCTTGGGCCTGTTCTGCGAATGGTGCCGGTAGACCACGGCAAAGTTAAAATTGCGCCTATTAAGCCATATAAAGGTACCCACCAACAGGCTTGGAGGAGAAATTGAGTCATTTAATTTATGCCTTAAACTTGAAATTACTGGCTGCTTTTATACAAAAACAGTAGCGGGCGATCGCGCGAGGCCCTAAAACTTTGACTAAACCCGATCGTATAGTTGTGGCAAAATAATTTGCAGTCCAGATTAACTATACATGAAAGCATCAAAACTGATAATTATCTCAACACAAAATTATAGGCTGAGCAGACGAGGCACTCAAAGAAAAAAATGCCTGCCGATGGGCCAAGACTGCCTTTTTTGGCGATTTACCCGCGATCCCCATTTTGAACTCCCCTAGTTTCCCGCCAGCGATCGGCTCCGGCTTCGCATACCGAACTCTACTTTATGAGTATTCTTACTTACTTTAATCCCCCCTCGCTCTCGGTATCTACCCCTCTAAATATTAAGATTATTAAATAAATATGAAATTATTTTAAGTAACATAAAAAATTTTAATTTTTGTTATTAAACATTATGATGTTAGTTTATATTGTCAAGGTGGACAGCTTCCCCTATTCTTATAGGATAGGAAGCTTTACACTGCCTTACTAAAAAATGTGGGCCTCCCCGTCCAAATTTTTAGATTTCTCAAAGATTTGTAACGGTAATTTCGCTCATCCTCAAAGGAGATTCAAAAATGTCAATTGCCGTGGGAATGATTGAGACAAAAGGTTTTCCCGCTGTGGTGGAAGCTGCCGATGCTATGGTCAAAGCTGCTCGCGTTACCCTCGTGGGCTATGAAAAAATCGGCAGCGCCCGCGTCACCGTAATTGTGCGCGGCAACGTGTCGGAAGTCCAAGCGTCAGTCGCAGCAGGAGTGGAATCCGTCAAGCGGGTCAACGGCGGAGAAGTCGTCTCTACCCACATCATCGCTCGCCCCCACGAAAACCTAGAATACGTTCTGCCGATTCGATATACAGAAGCAGTAGAACAGTTCCGAGGCTACTAAGTTCTTAGCGCACAAAAATTTCGTTAAACGAAAATTTGTGCGATCGTCAAAAATTAACTGTTTAGTTCCCCAAATATTCAATCAGGAGTAAAACCAATGGCAATTGCAGTTGGCATGATCGAAACCCTAGGCTTCCCCGCAGTGGTAGAAGCCGCTGACGCGATGGTCAAAGCAGCCCGCGTCACCTTGGTAGGCTACGAAAAAATCGGTAGCGCTCGGGTTACGGTCATTGTAAGAGGAGATGTCTCGGAAGTGCAAGCTTCTGTCGCAGCAGGAGTAGAGTCAGTGAAGCGCGTTAACGGCGGACAAGTGATGTCCACCCACATTATCGCCCGCCCTCACGAAAACTTAGAGTACGTGCTGCCGATTCGCTACACCGAAGCTGTAGAACAGTTCCGTGAAGGCGTGAGTGGCATTCGCCCTCTCAACAGATCATAAGATAGGCGATTCCCTACGGGATAGCTTCGCTTCACGGCTGTTAGGGGCGTTTGGTAATTAAAAATTAAAAATCGCGATGTTTTTGATTTAGCATTTTTAATTTTTAATTGAGGTGGGCATGGGATATTGGTTATTAGTCATGAATCATTAGTCATGAGTCCGTCGATTTTAGATTTTAGATTTTAGATTTTAGATTGACTCTCGCATTGAATTGGGGAGCTTGAACTCTTAGTCTAAAATTTCGGGATCATCCACTTAAGTGGGGAATTTTACCCGTTTCTGGCGAGTCATTAGTTACTAGACGAAGAACTCTAAAAGGCGCCGAGCAGACAGAAGAAAGCAAATCTAAAAACGACAAGTGACTAAGTGAAAAAATGACAATTACCAATTACCTATTACCTATTACCTAAAATGCAAATGGCCAAAGTTCTCGGCACAGTTGTCAGTACCCAAAAAGAGCCGACACTGAGAGGATCGAAATTTCTACTGCTGCAATTCATCGATGAGGAAGGTTCGCCAGTTCCCGGCTATGAGGTAGCCGCTGACTGTGTGGGCGCTGGTATAGATGAATGGGTTTTAGTAACCCGAGGCAGCGCAGCCCGGATCGCGCCCGGAAGCGAAAACCGTCCGATCGATGCTCTAGTAGTAGGCATTATAGATACTGTCAATGTAGAAAACCGCCTCATTTACAGTAAAAAAGACGACCCATACCGCTAGTTGGCAGTTGACAGTTGGCAGTTGACAGTTGGCAGTGAACAGTGAACAGTGAACAGTGAACAGTGAACAGTGAACAGCTAACAGTGAACAGTTGACAGTGAACAGTGAACAGCTAACAGTGAACAGTTGACAACTAACAACTAACAAAAAATTTTCAGCTTAGGAGAACTTAATTTATGGCAGTCCGCAACGTTGCGGCTCCCCCGACGCCTTGGTCGAAAAACTTGGCTGAGCCTAAAATTCACGACACCGCCTTCGTACATTCCTTTTCTAACATTATTGGGGATGTGCAGATCGGTTCTAATGTGATGATTGCCCCCGGGACATCTATCCGCGCCGATGAAGGTACTCCTTTTTATATCGGACAAGGAAGCAACATTCAAGACGGAGTAGTGATTCACGGCCTAGAACAAGGCCGAGTCACAGGAGACGACGACAAATCTTATTCTGTGTGGGTGGGGAAAAATACTTCCCTCACCCACATGAGTTTAATTCACGGCCCGGCATACGTGGGCGACAACTGCTTTATCGGCTTTCGCTCCACGGTGTTCAATGCCAGAGTGGGCAACGGCTGCATTGTCATGATGCACGTACTAATTAAAGATGTGGAGATTCCCCCCGGTAAGTACGTACCTTCGGGAGCCATCATCACTAATCAGAAGCAAGCCGATCGCTTGCCTGACGTTCAAGATTCTGACATTCAATTTGCGACCCATGTCATCGGCATCAATGACGCTCTGAGAACGGGTTATCGCTGCGCTGAGAACATCGCCTGTCTAGCACCAATTCGCAACGAGCAAACTAAAAACCCAAATATGACTCAAACCAAATATTCTACCCATGCCGGCACCCAATTGAGTTCAACTCTTGCCGATAGCATCCGTAATTTACTAGCTCAAGGATACAGCGTGGGAGCCGAACACGCCGACGCACGCCGCTTCCGTACCGGTTCTTGGCGCACTTGCGGCCCAATTTCCTCAACCCGCGACTCTGAAGTAATCGCGGCCTTGTCAGCTTGCATGGCCGAGCACCAAGGAGAATACGTCCGCTTGATCGGGATTGACACCAAAGCCAAGCGCCGCGTACTAGAAGAAATCGTCCAAAGACCGGGAGACAACGGCTCTAACGGTTCTAACGGTGCGAAAACTCACCAATCTAACGGTAAAGTTGCACAACAAGCTTCATACCACAATAGCGGTTCCGTGTCAAGCGGAAAATTGAGTGCCGAAACAGTGACTCAGGTTCGCGGCTTGCTAGCTCAAGGCTACAAAATTGGCACGGAACACGCCGACGCGCGCCGCTTCCGCACCAGTTCTTGGCAAAGCGGGGCTTCGCTGCAAGTCAGAAACGAATCTGAGGCGATCGCCGCTTTGGAAGCTGTGATGAACGAGTACCCGGGTGAGTACGTGCGCTTGATCGGGATTGACCCGAAAGCTAAGCGACGCATAGTTGAAGAAATTATTCAGCGTCCCGACGGCCCGGTTGCTCAATCGGCTAAGCCTGCAGGAACATCTAAGTCGGCAGCAACATCGGGATACAAAGCAGCTTCGACTGGTTCGGCCAGCAGCGGCAGTTTGACCGGCAAGACGATCGACCAAATCCGCAACCTGCTTTCCCAAGGCTACAAAATTGGCACGGAACACGCCGACGCGCGCCGTTTCCGCACCGGTTCTTGGAGCAGTTGCGCCCCGATCGCCTCCAACCGCGAAGCCGAAGTGATTTCCGCCCTCGAAAGCTGTCTCAAAGAACACAGCGGCGAGTACGTCCGCTTGCTGGGTATCGACTCCAAGGCGAAGCGCCGGGTACTGGAAGAAATTATCCAGCGTCCTTAATTTGCTAGGTAATTAGCTTGTTTCTTCCGTTAAGTCCTCGCACTGGGGCCAACGGGAGAAACCCCAGCGGATTGAAGTTGGATTTGAGATAGTTAAAAAGCTCGATTGACAAATGTTGGTCAAAATCTAGAATCTTCTGAAAGTTTCTATAAAACGTTAAAGCATCAAGCTTCTCAATATTAGTAAATTATCGTTTCTTAGATTGACATGGTTAAATTTATCAGTCGAGAAAACCCATAATTTAAAGTCGTTTTATCGAAAAAAATAGCTCCTTTCATGGTGAAGTCGAATGTATTTATCGCCCCTGCAATTAAGTAGCAACTCTCAGATTTTGATGAGTGGCGATGTAGTTGTTCATGAGGGTGCGGCGATCGCCCCTGGAGCAATCCTGCAAGCAGAGCCCGGAAGCCGGATCTCGATCGCCGCCGGTGCCTGTATCGGTATGGGAGTTATCCTTCACGCCCGTGAAGGTACTCTGGAAATCGCGGCGGGCGTTATTCTGGGTGCAGGGGTGCTGGTGGTAGGTGCGGGAACGATCGGGGAAAATGCCTGTATTGGCGCCGCGACGACCCTAATCAATCCTTGTATCGACAAAATGCAAATTATGCCAGCAGGTTCTCTAATGGGAGATACCAGCCGCCAAGTCGCCCCAGAACCAACAGCAGAACCAACAGCAGCAGCGCCAACAGCAGCGCCAACATCACCAGAAACCCCCGAAGCCACTACGCCACCAGTCGATCGACTGATCGAGCCGATCGAGCCGCCACAACCCGCCCAAACACCGCCTCAAACTGCGCCGGAGACGGCCCCAGACCCGCCGGAATCCACCGCCGCAGAGCCTCCCCAACCAGGGGAAACGCCAACTATTCTCTACGGTCAAGCTCACATCAATCGGCTGTTGGGGACGCTGTTTCCGCACCGACAAGCTTTTAATCGATCGGAGGAAAACGGCCAAACTCTATCGGGCGGTTCCGGGTAGCCCTCATTTCGGCAAAAGGCAGCTATGCTGAAGGCAGAAAGATCACATATAAATAGGTAATCTCATATTATTGGTAGCTCAGCAATTTGTCAGGCCTTGCCGTAGCAATCTGTGTCTTGTAGCTCGTGCAGTCTGTCTTCTCATCTGAGAAACTATAAACTATCAACAAATTTTTATTTTGGGAAGTTTCTAAGGGTAATAGAAGATGGACGGACAAACAGATCGTAACAGTCACGAAGAGCGATCGCAGCGCCAGGAATACTTCAAAGACACTGCTTTGGGTTTGGTATCCACCAAGAGTTTTCCGGCAATTGTCGGGACTGCTGACATGATGCTGAAGTCGGCAGGAGTGATTTTAGTAGGATACGAAAAAATTGGTTCCGGTCACTGTACCGCGATCGTCCGGGGCAGAATTTCGGATGTGCGTTTGGCTGTGGAAGCTGGAGCTCAAACTGCCGAACAGTTCGGGCAGTTTGTTTCTAAGTTAGTGATTGCTAGACCTTTGGCTAATTTGGAAGTGGTTTTGCCGATCGGCTTTCGGCTGACTGAACTTTCGGAAAAAGGCAGTTATTCTCGGCTTAGCAATCAGGCGATCGGTTTGCTCGAAACCCGCGGATTTCCGGCAATGGTCGGTGCTTGCGATGCTATGCTCAAATCCGCAGACGTACACTTGGCAGCCTACGAGAAAATTGGCGCCGGTTTGTGCACGGCAATTATTCGCGGTGCAGTTGCAGATGTAGCAGTAGCCGTAGAAGCCGGGATGTACGAAGCTGAGCGAATTGGCGAGTTGAACGCGGTGATGGTAATTCCGAGGCCTTTGGAAGATTTGGAACAAACTTTACCGCTGGCGAGTTGCTGGATCGAGCAGCGTAAACCTGTGATGATGCCCATGTCGGTTAAGGAAAAGGAACAAGAATTGATCGAACTTCCAGATTTGGAGAAATTGAGAGTTTATGTGGAAGAGGAAATCAATCGGTAATTGGTAATTAGGCAACAAAAGTTTGTAGAGACGTACTGCCGCAAATACTGAGACGAAATTTGTCAAAAAAATAGAGAGTTTACTCGGTAGGACTGCTGGCAACAATTTATACTGAGTAGCGGTCTCAAACTTAATTTGCCGATCGAGCCGATCGTCGCTGCATCAAGAGACACCGAGCACCAAGTAAAACTAGACTTTTGAGATCAAGTCGATCAGGTAAACAATCGAACTGACTAATAAGTAAATCCAGCCGACGTGCAAAGCCTTTCCACATGATTTAACTACTGTTAAAATAAACCAAAAATCCTGTTTACGGTAGATTGCCCGGAATCATTCAAGAGTTACTCTGACCGCAGGTGGATGCTCTTTCAACAGATTAACGGCTGTCGAACTCAAAACTGACAGCACAGGAATCAACCCCCAGAATCAAGCACTCCTGAAAGTTGACCTATGAACCTCAAACAATTTTACAAGCGCGGTTTGCACAGCGCCAAGAAAGGAAACTATGAAGCGGCGATCGACGATTTCGATCGCATACTGCAACTCAATCCCGCCGATGCCAAAGCCTATAACAATCGCGGCTTGGTGTATTATTACATGAAAGACTACCAAAAAGCGATCGCAGACCTCAGCCAAGCCCTAGATATCAATCCTAATTTCTTCGAGGCTTACCTGAATCGAGGCAATGCTTGGCGTCATCTCGGAGAACACGACAAAGCCATTGAAGATTTAAACTGTGCTTTAGCAAATAAGCCTAACAGCCACGCTATCTACAACAACCGGGGACTGGTACTTGCTAATTTAGGAAACTACGAAGAAGCAATAGAAGACTACAATCGAGCTCTCTCTATCAATTCCAACAATTATAAAACCTATTACAACCGGGGGCGCGCTTACTACCTTTTGGGAGAAAAAGAGGCAGCAACGGAAAACTTTAACGAAACGCTGCGGTTGAATCCTAAATATATCAAAGCTTACATAAATCGAGGTCTCTGTTACCACCAACTAGGAGACAATACGCAGGCGATGGCCGATTACAACATTGCACTCGCCATCGATCCACAAAATGTTTATGCCTATTATAACAGAGGTTGCGTTCGCTATAAATTAAAACAAATGCAGCTTGCAATTGAAGACTTTGACCAAGCAGTAAGACTCGATCCGAACTATGTTAAAGCTTATCTCAACCGGGGTTTAGCGCTGTATAAACTTGGAGATGTTGCGGCAGCAAATAAGGATTTTTACCACGTAATGTGCATTAATGCTGAAGCTTATGTATACTACCAAGCCCAGCGGTGTACGCCTGATATTAATTCATACTTCAAGGAAGCGCCGCAGGTGGAACTTAATAATGCTGCGGAATACTACAACACAACATTAAATACGATGTCAACTTCCTTAAGTTCCGCAGCATTAAACGCGGTCTGGAATCAAGAAGATTTGGAGAACAGAGACTCGATTATCTGTGAAGGTGAATTTATTAATGATTGATTTAGTCAGTAATCAGTAGCCATTAGTCCTTAGACTTATTGCATAAATCTTTGAGCGTGGAAAGCGCAGTTGCAAGGCACAGACATTTAAATCCACATTCCGCAACCCCCAACGGGCTGCGTACATGGATTGAGTAGATAAAAGTGAATCATCAGAGACAATGGTAAGTAGAAATATTCAATAATTTCTGTCCCTAATGAGCACCCTGTTCTCCATTCCTGAAAATTGAGGTTCGGAAGAGAGTTAAATCTGAGATGTTGCACCATTCTCAAGAACAGGCAAGATGCCTGTTCCACAAAAGATAAATTTTCTTGTGGAACAGGCCGAAAAGCCTGTTCAGAAAAGGCTAATTGACAAGGGTGCAAGATTTGAGTTAAATCTGATTCCGTTAAAAATGCGTTAGCGAAGCTGGCCGTAGGCATCGGTCAAAAACCAAGTTTATTGCTGAATCGGGAAAAAGCCTCCTTCGCGCATTTCTTGAATACTTTCTTTAACAGCCTGAATGATGCGATCGATGTCTTCATTAGTGTGAGCGGTGGAGAGAAAGCAGCTACGACCTTCGGATATGAAAATACGCTTTTCGAGTAAGTGAAAAAGTAGCGGATCTATCTCAACGGATGCAGCAGCACGAAATTGCGATCCGAAATTTACAAGCCAGACAGAAACTTCATTTTCTTTGAAATAAGCATTCAGGGTTTCAACTAGCTGCGAAGTTCGCTGATTCAACTGCTGCTGAAGGGCTGGGCCTTGACTTTTAAGATAGCGCAGTACGGAACGTGCAGCGGCCAGAGCAAGTGGGTGCTTGCAAAAAGTGCCGGCAAAAATTGTTGTTTTTACCTGGGGGTAGGAATCATCGCCGTAGTCCCACAAACCGCCGTCAATTTTATCCATATAAGCAGCTTTTCCAGCGATAATTCCAATGGGCATACCGCCTCCGACAATTTTACCGTAAGTTGCAATATCTGCCTCAATGCCAAACCACGCCTGCGCGCCACCTTGATGAATTCGGAAACCACTAACCATTTCATCAAAAATCAGCGCAATTTCTGATTCTTTTGTTAATTGCCTGAGTTGCTGGAGAAATTCTTTAGGTTGCAAATCGAGACGGCGGCTTTGCACCGGCTCCACGAGAACCGCCGCTAATTCGTGCTGATGAGCTTTGATAATTTCCAGGGCATGAGGGCTTCCGTAATCCAAAACTAAAACATCTTCAATAAAATTAGCAGGAATTCCTGGCGCTTTTGGAATGGTGCGTAAATCGCCATTTATCTTTTTTACAACTGCGAGAGTTTGGTCAAAATGACCGTGATAAGAACCAGAAAACAAAGCAATTTTATTGCGTTTAGTTGCCGCTCTAGCTAATCGTAGAGCTGCCATCACCGCTTCAGTGCCGGTATTAGAAAAAGCGACGCGCTCCATTCCCGTTAGTTCGCAGATTAATTCTGCAACTTCTCCGGCAAGTTCTGCTTGAGCACCAATTTGCACGCCGCGATCGAGTTGCTCGAATAGGGCTTCTTTAATAAAGGGCGGATTATGACCGAAAAGATTGATGCCAAATCCCATCGTGATATCGATGTATTCGTTGCCATCAACATCCCACATTTTAGAGCCAAGCGATCGCTCGGCGACAATAGGATAAAACATCTCCTTGACGGGAAAGCGAAACCCATCAGAAGCCCGATTGTCAGCGAGAACCGGACGGTATTTTTGCGCGAAATTCTTAGAGGTTTTTGTGCGATCGGTGTAGCGATCTATGAGCGCTTTCATGTGTCTTTGCTGCAATTGTTCGTTCATTTTGAATTCTCCAGAGATTGAGTCAGGTAGGGGCGCAATGCTTTGCGCCCTTACAGGTTTTAATTGCGGCTACCTATCAAGCCACAATCCGCGAGATAGGAAAAGTAAGTGCGAAACAAATTCGCATCCGCTTGGGGACAGGTGATGTCAGTGGTAGCAAGTCCATCTAGCGTATTTTGGCAATCGAAATGTAGCGTTCCTGATTGTGGCATTTCCGCTTCAGAAACTTTTTCGGAGAAAAGACCGACTAGCGGGTACAAAGCATGATCGGGAGAATTTCCAGCGCGATTGATTATTTCTGCTTGCCAAGCCTCAGAAGAAACTCGTTTGATTGGATAACCCATTGAGCCAATCCAGCCAAGCAATTCACTCATTTGAAAGGACTGAGGGTTGACTAAATGAAAAGTTTTTCCGAGCAATTCTTTTTGGCTCGAAAGATGAACGATCGCTCTGCTCACATAGTCAACAGGCGCTACATTCATCAGCTTATCGTCATCGGGCGCACATCCAAGTTGCACGCAACCAGCCATTAACCTGTACAGTAAATCGCTGGGATTGCAAGCCCCTGTTTGGCTGTCCCCAGAAATGCGACCTGGCCTGTAAATGCTAATAGGAATGCCACGATCGCGCGCCACCTCTACTAACTTTTCTGCCACCCATTTAGTCTGAGTGTAAGCGCCTTTGAGACTCTCTCCCGGAGTGAGTTCATCATCCTCTCGCACGACTTTAATCCCAGATTCTCCCCTTGCCGAGAAAACGGAAATCGTAGAAATTAAATGGACTGGTTTTAGCTTACTTTGACTCGCCAATCTCAGAACTTCATGAGTCCCCAAAACGTTAGCGGGTTTGAGAACCGAGTAGGGATAAGTAAACTTGACAAACGCGCCATTGTGGTAAATGACATCAATTTTACTGGCTAAAACTCGGAACTGCTCCTCGGAAAGCCCCAAAAGCGGTTGAGACAAATCTCCAGCAATTGGGATAATGCGATCGCTGCTGCTTTCATCCCAAATTAAATAGGATTCGAGGCTGCTTTGAATCCGCTTTTTAGCTGATTCTGCATCGGCAGAACGGACTAGGCAATAAATTTCTGCTTGAGTTTGTTGCAAGAGGTCGCGGAGTAAAAAGGCTCCCAAAAATCCCGTCGCCCCTGTTAAGAGAATGCAAGCTGGCTCAGTTTTTGGCTCGCTCAATGGAGTTGCAGGGCGAATTGCCGGGTCTAAAACAACTTCAGCGTTAATATCGAAACTTGCAGTGCGATCGCCCGCTGTGTTGCCCCCTTGCTGCATTTCGATTTTTTCAGCTAAACCAGCTACAGTAGGAGCTTCAAACAAAACGCGCAAAGGCAATTCCACCTGAAAAATTTCTCGCACTTGGGCTAACAACTGAGTAATCAGTAATGAGTGTCCCCCCAATTCAAAGAAATTGTCGTGAATTCCTACCTTTTTCAGGTTGAGAAGCTGGCTCCAAATTCCGGCAAGAATCTCCTCACCGGGAGTGCGAGGGCCTACAAACGTATCTGTAAAATTGGCTGCTACGGACGGTGCAGGAAGCGCTTGACGGTCTATTTTGCCATTGGGAGTCAGTGGCAGCGCTTTCAGAACCACAAAAGCAGAAGGTATCATGTATTCGGGCAGCTTTTCTTTGAGGAATGAACGGAGGCTTTCAATCAGTTGTGAGTCCTGAACGCTGAGTTTTGAGTGAGAAACGATATAGGCGACTAAACGCTGATTCCCCGGTTCATTTTCCTGAAGTAAAACGGCTGCCTCGCGTACAGAGGGATGATGAGACAGACCCGCCTCAATTTCCCCTAATTCAATGCGGAAACCTCGCAGCTTTACTTGGCGATCGACGCGATCGATAAATTCTATATTTCCGTCTGGCAAATAGCGAGCTAAGTCGCCAGTTTTGTAAAGTCGAGTTTCCGGTTCCTGAGTCAATGACTTGCAAATGAATTTTTCTGCTGTGAGTTCTGGTTGGTTTAGATAGCCGCGAGCCAATCCCGCCCCAGCAATATATAATTCACCGGCTACCCCTACAGGAACCGGCTGCAAGTGCGAATCGAGCAAATAAATCTGCGTGTTGGGTAGCGGGCGACCTAAAGGAACTGTCTGGGAAATGCGATCGCCCTGCATTTTTACCTGATAAGTCAGCACGCCTACAGTTGTTTCTGTCGGCCCGTAATGGTTGAAGATCGAGCAGTCTGGATTGTATTTCTGAATTGTTTCAATTAAATTCCACATCAAAGGCTCACCGCCGAGAATTAATCGCTTTTTCGGTAATATTTGCGAGGCGTTATCAGCGCTCAACAAAGCTTTTAAGTGAGAGGGAACAATTTTAAGACAATCGATAGAATGTTGCTGAAAATAAGCGGCCATTGCTTGAGGATCTGTTGCGCGTTCTTGAGAGATGATGTGCAGGCATCCACCCGAACACAAAGCGGGAAAAATAACAGTGTGTCCTAAGTCTGCTGCGAAGGTAGAAACGGTGGCATAATTTGCACCTGATGGCAGGTTTAATTTTTCCTGAATTCCGTGCAGGTAATTGAGCAGTTGCCGGTGTTCAATGGCGACTCCTTTGGGGGTGCCGGTGGAACCGGAGGTATAGATAATGTAAGCTAAATTTTCACCAGAAGCAGAGACGAAAGTAGTAGGAGAAAAAGAGGGAATGTCTGTATCTAAGCAGACAATATATGCCGTAGTTTCAGGCAAATTTTTGAGGAGATGCTGTTGGGTTAACAGCACTGGAGTCTGAGCATTTTGCAGCATCAATGCTAGGCGCTCTTTGGGCATGGCTGGGTCGAGCGGTAGGTACGCGCCACCTGCTTTGAGGATGCCTAGAATTCCAGCGATCGCCTCTAAAGAGCGATCGACGCAAATGCCGACAATCACCTCTGGCTTGACACCTAATTGCTGCAAGTAATGGGCGATTTGGTTAGCGCGGGCGTTGAGTTCGCTGTAGGTAATTTGCTGAGTTTCACAAACAGCAGCTATACGGTGGGGCGATCGCTCTGCTTGTTCTTCAAAGAGCTGGTGCACGCACTTATCGAGCTGGTAATCTGCTTTTGTGCTGTTGAATTCTAGTAATAATTGATTTCGGGCGCGATCGCTCAGCATTTCGAGCTTGCCGATTGGGGTTTGTGGGTTGCTGGCTACACTTTGCACTAAGGCGTAAAATTGCTCTGCCAAACACCGGATACTGTTGTCTGCAAGGAAGATAGGATCGTAGTGAAACTCAGCGGCGATCGAGTCATTTTGGCGGTGGCAAGAGAGTTTAACTTTAAAGCGATCGCAGCACGCATACTGCTTGTAAATCGAAAAAAATACGCCACTAGCCGAATGCTTTTCGAGCTGTTCCTCAAACTCAAAACCAAATGGAAAGCCGGAAAAGTTGCCTAGATATTCGTGGGAGAAATATTCTTGATACTTGTATGCCTCGCGTTCTTCCTGCTGAATTTGCTGCAAGGTTTCCGCGAAGGAAAAGTTTTCTGTTAGTTGGCCCCGCAGCGGTAAAAATTTGGCAAACAGCCCCAGCGCTGGCTCTAATTCTTCGTATTTTCGACCATCGAATGCCACGCCAACAGTAATCTCTGATTGGCCAATCAGCCGCCAGAGCAAAATTTTCCAGCAAGCGAGCAAGAATGTAGAAAGTGAGGCGTTGTACTGGCGGGCGAGATCTTCCACTTTTCCCAGCAAAGCTAACTCTAATTTGACCTCAAAAGATTGGGGAGTAAATTGAGCTAGCGCGTTAATTAATCTATTTTCAAACGGCAACCTTAAACTCGCTAGCGCTGAATAATTATGCCCAGTCCAGTATTCTTTGCCCTCCGCCGCTTCCTCATCTTCGAGCAATTCATTTTGCCATTCGGAAAATTGAATGTATTGCACAACTTCATCGGTAATTTCTTTGCCGTGAAGGCGGGCGGCATAGCACTGGCTGATTTCTTGAACCAGATTTTTTAGTGTGCGACTATCGGCGCACAGTGCGGGCAAACTAACCAGTAAAATATGCCTCTCAGATGAAAGTGTAATTAAAGACAAGCGCCAAGCAGGATTGCGATCGAAGTTGAAGAAAGCGCTCTTTTCTTGCTGAAAAATCTGTTCTAGTTTGGCTTCTTGCTCCTGGGGAGTTACTTCACTTAAGTTAACCCAGTTCCACGAAACAGAGCTATGTTCGGAGATAACTTGTATAGGAATTTTTAGCCCTGCCTTTCCCTGAAAGCTTGTGCGGATAATTTCGTGGCGATCGCTAACTTTTTCTAAAGCTTTCTTTAGGCGCTCGGTTTGAAGAATTCCCTCGATCGAAATAGCAGATTGAACGCGATAAGCAGGGCTGTTTTGCTGCAACAGCCACAGATATTTTTGCTGGGGTGAAAGCCGAAATCCATTAATTGTTTGCATTGTTCCTCTTTATCAAAGCACTACTTTATTCTCGTTACATTTGCCTGGAAGAGATGATATTATGCCCGATCGATTGACCATAATATCCCGGCCGGGCGGGTTTTTGAGATTGTCAATTATTGGCAGATATTGTTGGTGAACCCGCCCCTACAGGAATCAGGCTAATCGACCGGACATGATATGAGAGGGAATTAAATTCCTGATTCAGGAATCATTTCGCCCATCGCTACAACAATTTTTCGCGAACCGATAAATGGATTGCGACTGTGAGCTGCAAGCATATTATCTAGCATTAAGATGTCTCCTGCTTGCCAGGGAAAACTAACAGCAGCTTGCGCGTACACTGCCTGAATTTCTTCCATTACTGAGTCTTCAATAGGAGTGCCGTCACCGTAATAAACATTGCGGGGGAGGTTCTCTTCTCCAAAAACAGAGAGCAAGGAAGCGCGGGTTGCTGCATCTAAGCAGGAAATGTGGTGCAAGGGAAGTTGGTTAAAAAATACCATTTCTTTGGTTTTTGGATGCTTGGCAATTGCGGGGCGAATTTTGCGAGTTCTCAAATTATTTCCTGCTTTCCACTCAAATTCCATCCCAGCTTGTCGGCAGTATTCTTCAACCACGGATTTGTCTTCTGTTTGGAAAAAATCTTTCCAGCTTACATCCAGTCCGTCGGTGTAGTTACGGACGTACATAATTTGCTTTTGGGCAAATTTTTCTCTGAGTTTCGGATCTAGTAACTGGTAAATTTTACGGCAGTCAACAATCGGCGTTTCTCCGCCTTGTTGCGCTGGCTGAACGCAGAAAAACCAGATTTTCATCGGCCAGCGGTGCAGGTGCGAACTCTCGCTGTGAAATAAGATAGCTTTATCTGCTGGGTAAGGAGTTGAACCGTAAACTTTTCCGCTAACTCCTTCGCGTGGCAAATCCCCGTACTCCCCAAATAATTCCGAACAAATTGAGAGTGCAAAATGCTCGAATGCGGCAACCACAGGGCCGGTGAACCCTCGAAAAAGAATCCCTCCATGCTGTAGCAATTTTGCCTCTATAAATTCGCGGTTATTTTTCGCCCAGTCTGCGAGATCGACATCGGCTACTGCGGGTTTTGCCACTAAAGGAAAGAGTTCGTCGGGGTGCAGGTGCTCGGTTTTTATCAATTCGCCTTGCGGCAATGCCACTGGCTTCGGCTTGACGCTTTTGAACTTACTAAAATTGCTTTTTTCACGCTTTAATTCTTGCATGGCTTGTTTCTGCTTCTGGGCTTCTGTGAGAATTTCTAAAGTGTTCAAACGACTGTCAGGCTGCGCCACAATGCTGCCGAGGAGGGTTTCAAAGCGATTTGACATTTGAGCGATCGTCTCTCTGTCAAATAGGTCGGAATTATACTTCCAACTGCCGACAATTCCTCTCTCTGTTTCCGACACAAATAGCGCCAAATCAAATTTAGCCGTGCCGCTATCAATTGCAACCGGCATTAAAGTTAAACCCGCCATTTCTAAAGTCGGCATAGGCGCATTTTGCATGACGAATAAAACTTGAAATAGCGGTGTCTGACTCAGGGTGCGATCGGGACGCAATTCCTCTACCAGTTTGTCGAAGGGCAAATCTTGGTGAGTGTAAGCTTTTAATGTCACTTCGCGCACGCGATCGAGCAGTTGGCGAAATGTAGGATTGCCGCGCATATCGGTTCGCAAGACGAGGATATTAACAAAGAAACCAATTAAAGCTTCTGTCTCAACTTGTGTGCGGTTTGCCAGGTCAGTACCTACGACAATATCTTCTTGATTTGTGTAGCGATAAAGCAGCGTTTGAAGTGCTGCCAACAATGTCATAAATAAGGTGACATTTTGTTGCCGGCTGAGTGCGTTTAGGGCTTCTGAAAGTTGCCAATCAAGCTGGAATTCTTGAATCTCAGCTCGATCGCTAGAAACAGCAGAACGCGGTTGTTTTGCTGGCAATTGCAGTGGGGGCAAATTTTGACCCAACTGCTGCTTCCAGTCAGCGAGTTTTGCTTCCAGAACTTCGCCTTGCAGCCAATTTGTTTGCCAAACAGCATAGTCTGCGTACTGTACAGAAAGTTCGGGTAGGGGAGAAGGTTTGCCACTGCAGAAAGCTTCATAAAGCGCCGCCACTTCCCGCACGAATACCCCCATCGACCAGCCATCAGCTACGATGTGGTGTACTGTCAGTAACAGCAGGTATTCTGTCTCGTCAAGATGTAACAATGTGACGCGCAGTAACGGCCATTTTGTTAGGTCAAAAGGCTGTCGCGCTTCTTCAGCGGCAAGTCGCATTGCCTCGGCTTCTCGTTCAGCTTGCGATAACTCTCTTAAGTTTACGATCGGCAATGTGAATTTAAAAGATGAAATAATAACCTGAGCGGGTCGTCCTTCCACCGCATTAAAAGTTGTCCGCAATGCTTCGTGTCGCTTGATAATTTCCTGAAAAGTTTGCTCTAGAACCGCTACATTGAGCGCCCCCTTCAAGCGCACGGCTGCTGGGATATTATAGGCAGGATTTCCCGGCTGCAATTGGTCGAGAAACCACAGTCGTTGTTGTGCAAAAGAAAGGGGTAATTCTCCCTGCCTTGACGCCCGCTTGATGGGGGGTGCTTTCAGTTTTTGCTCGGCGCGATATTGCAAGAGGCTTTCGGTGAAAGTTGCGACGGTAGGGGATTCAAAAAGAGAGCGCAAGGGTACTTCAATTTGAAAAGCTTCTCGCAGGCGAGAAATCGCCTGAGTAGCCAGCAATGAATGACCTCCCAATTCAAAGAAGTTATCGTGAATTCCCACTCGCTCTAAACCGAGAACTTCCGCCCAAATTTCTGCTATTAATTGCTCTTCGGGAGTTCGAGGTTCGGCAAAATTGCTCTCGAATTCCGCTGTGTTTGTGTCAGGTGCTCTTAGCGATCGCCGATCGATCTTTCCGTTAGGCGTTAAAGGCATTGCTTCCAGCAGCACAAACGCTGACGGCATCATGTACTGCGGCAGTTTTTGTTTGAGGTAAGAGCGCAAATCATTAATAAGTTCTGAGTCTTGAGTTTTGAGTGCTGAGTTAGCAACGATATAAGCTACTAAACGCTTGTCGCCCGGATTGTCCTC
Organism: Microcoleus sp. B4-C2; assembly: GCF_036705265.1. Classification (NCBI taxonomy): domain Bacteria; kingdom Bacillati; phylum Cyanobacteriota; class Cyanophyceae; order Oscillatoriales; family Microcoleaceae; genus Microcoleus; species Microcoleus sp. B4-C2. Next base: position 32,298 of record NZ_JAUBUB010000033.1, on the reverse strand, counting down.
TCGAACCAGTGCGATCGCTTCTCGCACGGCTGGGTATTGGCTGAGTACCGCTTCAATTTCGCCTAATTCAATGCGAAATCCGCGAACTTTCACCTGGTTGTCGCTGCGCCCCATAAATTCAATGTTTCCATCTGGGAGATAGCGAGCCAAGTCCCCGGTTTTATAGAGGCGTTCTGAAAGAATAAACGATGAAGAATTAAGGATGAATGAAGCATGAGTTGGGTCTTCTGCAAAGGGGTTAGGAATAAACTTCTCTGCGGTCAGTTCCGGTCGGTTTAGGTAGCCTCTAGATAAGCCTGCACCGCCGATGTGCAGTTCGCCAAAAACGCCAACGGGAACCGGCATTAAATAGCGGTCTAATATGAAAATTTGAGTGTTAGCGATCGGGCGACCGATGGAAACTGATTCATCTTTGCGATCGACCTGATAGAGAGTTGACCAGATCGTGGTTTCTGTAGGGCCGTATAAATTCCACACAGAAGCGCCGCGCAAAAGCAACTGATTGGCGAGGTGTCGGGGTAAAGCTTCTCCCCCGCACAGTATTTTTAATTGATTGTTTTCCTGCCATCCTGCTGCTAAAAGCATTTTCCAACTGGCTGGAGTAGCTTGCATAATGGTTGCGCCAGAATTTGTTAATGTTTCTAAAAGCTTTTCGCCGTTAGATGCCACTTCTCGGCTGGCTACAACAACGCGAGAACCTGTTGTAATAGGCAGGAACAGTTCCAGCGCTGCAATGTCAAAAGATAAGGATGTTACTGCTAGCCAAACATCGCCGTCTGCGATCGCAAGTTGTTGGCGCAGAGAACTCAAGAAATTAACGGCAGAGGCGTGGGAAATTTGCACTCCTTTGGGTTTACCTGTTGAGCCTGAAGTATAGATGACATACGCTAAGTTGGAGGAATTTTGTAAACCTACGACTGGCTCGTCGCAGCTCGATATGCCTTCCCAATCTGCATCCAGAAACACGAGGGAGGCGCTATTTTTGGGCAGGGCTTCTAATAGCTTTTTCTGAGTGAGTAACACTGAAATTTTCGCGTCTTCCAGCATGAATCCAAGGCGCTCTGGTGGATACGCTGGATCGAGGGGAACATAAGCGCCACCAGCCTTGAGAATGCCGAGAAGCCCTACCATCATTTCTAGGGAGCGATCGACATAAATTCCCACCAAAACTTCTGGTTTGACACCGATTTTTTGCAAGTAACTTGCGAGGTTATTTGCTTTTTGGTTCAGTTCCCGGTAAGTCAGACATTCATTTTCAAAGACGACAGCGATCGCATCCGGCGTCCGCTCTGTCTGCGCTTCAAATAGTTCATGTATGCACTTATCTTGCGGAAAATTCGATTGAGTATTGTTCCACTCGAACAGCAGTTGCTGCTGTTCAGGTTTCGTCAAGATTGGCAAATGTGAAATGCGCTGTTCGGGATTGGCAGCTATACTTTCTAGTAAGGTTAGAAAATGTCCGGCTATCCGTCGTGCAGTGCTAGCGTCAAACAAATCTTGGCTATACTCAAGCGTTCCATTAATACCCTCTAATCCTTCCTCCAGGTCAAGCGCTAAATCAAATCTTGCCGTTTTCCGTTCTATTTCCAAACTGCTCAACGTAACTCCTGGCAATTTTATCTGCGGCGTCCGAACATTTCGCAGAGAAAACAATACCTGAAATAGGGGATTATGACTTAAATCTCGTTCGTGGTGTATGATTTCTACCAGTTTCTCGAAGGGCAAATCCTGGTGGTTATAGGCGCCGAGAGCTACTTCTCGCATACGACCCAGTAACTCTTTAAAAGTCGGGTTGCTCGACAGATTGGTGCGGAAAACTAAGGTGTTAGCAAATAAGCCAATTACTTCCTCGATTTCGCGTCGGTTGCGGTTAGCAATGGGGGAGCCGACTAAAATATCTTCTTGCCCGGTGTAGCGATAGAGCAATGTTTTAAAGGCTGCCAGTAGGGTCATAAATAAAGTAGCTTTTTCCCGCTGGCTTAATTGGGCGATTTCCTCTGCGATTGCCTTGGGAATGGTGAATTTATGCACCGCACCTCGGAAGGTTTGTACTGCCGATCGCGGGCGATCGGTTGGCAAATTTAGTACCGGGAGATTGCCTCCGAGCTGTTTTTTCCAGTAAGCAAGCTGCGTCTCTAAAACTTCTCCCTGCAACCACTGGCGCTGCCAACTTGCAAAGTCTGCGTACTGTACCGACAGTTCGGGAAGGGGAGAAGGTTTGCCAGTGCAAAAGGCTTGATAAAAGGTGGCGAGTTCGTGAATAAATATTCCCATTGACCAGGCATCGGAAATGATGTGGTGCGTACTCAATAGCAGCACCCAGTTTGAATCGCTCAATTGCAGCAATTTGGCACGCAATAAGGGTGCTTGTGAGAGATCGAAAGCAAGCTTTGCTTCTGCGAAGATTAACCGTTCTACTTCGCGCGATCGTTCAGTTTCAGGAAGCGATCGCAAATCTATTTCTAAAATTTGCAATTCCAGATTGGAAGCGATCGCCTGAACGGGTTGCCCGTTTATTGTCTTAAAAGCCGTTCGCAAAACTTCATGACGCTTGACAAGTTCGTTGAGACTGCGATCGAGGGCTCTCGCGTCAAGTGTTCCCGTCAAACGCACGGCGGCGGGGATGTGATAGGTAAAGTTGCCGGGATTTAGTTGCTCAAAAAACCACAATCGCTGTTGAGCAAACGACAGAGGAAAAGTGTTAGACTCTCGACTTTGAGGCAGAATTTTTTCTAGCGAAACGCTTTCTTTTTTCTGGTTGAGTCGCTGCAACAGCAACTCGCGCTTTTGGGGAGAAAGAGTCGCGATGCGTTCGATTAAATCACTCATTTTCTAAAAAGCGAATTTCAAAGGTGGTACAAGGCGGCGGATTTATGCGTGGAATCAATCCCAAATCTCAAATCTCAAATCCTCAAGCCCCCGCATTTATCCGTGGGGTCAATCTAAAATCTAAAATCTAAAATCTAAAATCGATTGACTCCTTGTTGGGCGAGAATTTCCTGAATTTCTGCTTCTGACAGTTGATCGAGGTCTGCTAAAACTTGAGCGAGCATTTCACTGTCTGTTTGTTCGGCTTGCTTTTGCGCGATCGCTACAGCAAAATCGGCGACAGTGGCCGACTCAAATAAACGGTGCAAAGGCAACTCGACCTGAAATGCTTGGCGCACTCGGGAAATTACTTGAGTTGCTAATAAGGAATGCCCTCCTAATTCAAAAAAGTTGTCGTAAATGCCGACTTTTTCAAGTTTGAGAACTTCAGCCCAGATAGCGGCTAAAACTTCCTCGATATTTGTGCGAGGCGCGACCAAGTTTCCTGTCAACTCCGGTCGCATTTCGTCAGGTGCGGGCAGTGCTCGTCGGTCTACTTTTCCGTTAGAAGTTAAAGGAAAACTTTTGAGTATCACAAAAGCAGAAGGCACCATGTACTCCGGCAATTTTGACGTTAAGAAATTGCGAATTTCCTTGTGGGTAGGTGCTTGTTTCTGATTAGAAACAAAATAAGCCACGAGACGCTTTTCACCAGGCGCATCTTCCCGCGCCACAACTACAGCCTGCGCGATATCTGGATGTTGCCCCAGCACCGCCTCAATTTCTCCCAATTCAATGCGGAAACCGCGAATTTTTACTTGGCCGTCAATTCGCCCGATAAATTCGATGTTTCCGTCGGGCAAATAGCGAGCCAAGTCGCCGGTTTTGTACAGTCGCGTCTTTGCTTGCGTGTCAAAGGGATTGGGAATAAATTTTTCTGCGGTTAATTCAGGGCGGTTAAGATATCCGCGCGCCAAATTATCACCGCCGATGTACAGTTCACCATGTACGCCTATCGGCACTGGTTGCAAGTAAGAATCCAAGATATAAATCTGAGTGTTGGCAATCGGAAGACCGAGGGGAACTGTGTCAAAATCGCACCCAATTTTATCAAATTCGACTTGATAAGTCAGGACACCTACAGTTGTTTCTGTTGGCCCGTAGTGATTGAATACTGAGCAACTGGGAGCAAGATTGCGAAGTGTTTTAATTAAGCTCCAGTTGGCAGATTCACCTCCTAAAATAAGCCGTTTACCAGGCAAAATTGACTGGGGTTGAGAGGAATTTAAAAGGGCGGCTAGGTGAGAGGGAACTATTTTGAGGCAGTCGATGGAATTGCGGCAGAAATATTCACTCAGTGCCTCTGAATCGGTGGCGCGTTCTTGGGAGATAATATGCAGGCAACCGCCGAAACAAAGGGCGGGGAAAATCGCTGTGTTTCCTAAGTCGGCGGCGAAGGTGGAAACGGTAGCAAAACTGGCATCGGCTGGTAGGTTTAATTTTTCTTGAATGCTGTGCAGGTAATTGAGCAGTTGCCGGTGTTCGATCGCGACTCCCTTGGGAATGCCAGTGGAACCGGAAGTATAGATGACGTAAGCTAAATTGTCAGAAGAGGCGCGAGCGGTGTAAGATGCAGAAACAGTGGGAATGTCTGTATCGATGCAAACAATATTTGCCTGAGTTTTCGGCAAGCTTTCGATGAGCCGCTGTTGTACGAGCAAAACCTTTACCTGAGCGTCTTCTAGCATTAGCGCTTTGCGCTCTATTGGGGTCGTTGGATCGATCGGTAAATAGGCACCACCAGCTTTGAGTACGCCCAGCATTCCTACGATTGTTTCTAAAGAGCGATCGAGGCAAATGCCAACAACGACCTCTGGTTCAACTCCCAAGTTTTGCAGGTGATGGGCGAGTTGATTGGCGCGATCGTTGAGTGCTCGGTAGGTGATTTTTTCACTTTCAAAGACGACGGCAATTTTGTCTGGGTGGCGTTCTGCTTGTTCTTCAAAAAGCTGATGAACGCATTTATTTTTCGGGTAATCTTTTTGAGTTTGGTTAAAGTCAATGAGAAGTTTCAGCCGATCGCGATCACTGAGTATGTCTAGCTGACTGATAGCGACTTCTGGATTTTTGACTGTGCTTTCTAAAAGCGCCTGAAAGTGTTCTGACAAGCGCTTTATATCTGCCGCAGCAAATAAAGCGGAATCATAGTGAAATTCAGCGCTTAGGGAATTGCACAGGCGAAGGCAGGAGAGCTTGATTTTGAATGGCTCTAGGCAGGCATCTTGCCGAACAAGGGAAAATGAAACGTCTGAATTACCATAGTTCTTAGGCTCACCTTGGAACTCAAAGCAGACGGGCCAAAAGCTGCTGGTTTTTTCGTTTTCTAAGATTTCTTCCCTGCTAAAATATTCTTGCCAGTTGTACATCTCGTTGAGATTAAGCTCAACTTGCTGCCTCACTTGTGAGAAATTTAACTCGTCTTGCACTGGGCATCCTAGGGGTAAGTATTTGCACAGCAGCCCCAGAGAGTGTTCTAATTCTTCATATTTTCTGCCGTCAATCGCTACGCCGATTATCGGGTTTTGCTGTCTGGTAAGCCGCCAAATGAGAATTTGCCAGCAAGTTAGCAGGAAGGCAGAAATATCGCTTTTGTGCTTTGGGGCGATCACTTCCAGGCTGTTTAACAAATCACCCCGAATTTCCACCCTTTCTACTAGCGGCTTAAATTCCGCTTCTGAATTCTTCTTTTCCCAAGGAAGCGTTAATAAATCCCAAGATTCAATGTTCAGCTTTCGCCAGTATTCTTGGCCGATTGCCGTTTCTTCTGATTCGAGTAACTCATTTTGCCACTCAGCAATATCGGCATATTGCATTGACTCATCAGAGAAATCTTCCCCGCACGCGCAGGCTGAGTAGGAAAGACTGAGTTCGCGGGTGAAATTTTTCAGGGTGGCACTATCTGCAATTAAGGCAGAGAAGTTCACCAGCAATAGCTGCTTGTTTTGCGCCAGAGTGACTAAAGAGAGATGCCAAAGTGGGCCGCGCTCAAAATCAAAAGGAAGCAGGTTTAGTTGCTGAAAAAGCGCTGCGATTTTAGCTTCTTGTTCTTCGGGAGACAAAGCGCTGAGATTGTGTTCCGAGATAGGAACTTCACCAGTGCTGGCGATCGCTTGCAGGGGTAGTGTCATCCCTGGCAAGCAGTGAAAGCTGGTACGCAAGATTTCGTGCCGATTCACGACATTTTGGAGCGCACTTTTAAGCATCTCTTTGTCGAGATTTCCGGTAATTAAAATTGCACCTCGAACGCGATAAGTCTGTTGGCTTTTATTTGGCTGTAACCCCCACAGATGCCGTTGCTGTGGAGAAATTCTAAACCCTTCGATTGTTTCCTTTTGCATATCTACAGTTCCTTTCATAAGCCTAAATGTCTTGACAGCTAGGGCGTATTTTCTTTCCCCTGAATTGCCTTAAATTGTAGGTTGGGTTGAGGAACGAAACCCAACATTTTTTGTAGATTTGTTGGGTGGCGCTACGCTTAACCCAACCTACAGAAGAGTTTGAAAACACGCCCTAAACGGTTCTGCCATACCGACAACAACCCGACGCGAACCAGAGAATGGCGTGCGTCCGTGCGCGGCTAGCATATTATCTAACAGCAAGACATCTCCTTCTTCCCAAGGGAAAACAATCGTTTCTTGCTGATAGCAGCGACGAATTTCGTCTAAGATAAAATCTTCAATGGGCGAGCCATCGCCGTAATAAGCATTGCGGGGTAAATCTTCCTCTTTAAAAGAAGTTAAAAGCTCTTTGCGAACGGCGGGTTCGAGATTGGAAATGTGGAAGAGGTGAGCTTGATTAAACCACACCATTTCCTGCGTGTGTGGGTGCCCAGCGACAGCTTGACATATTTGCCGAGTTCTCAAGCGATCGCCCCTTTTCCATTCTAACTCTATTCCCGCTTTTTGGCAATACTCTTCTACCTCAATTTTGCTATCAGTATTGAAGACATTTTGCCAGGGCAAATCTACGCCACCGCCGTAATTTCGCACATACATAACCTTTTTTTGGGCAAACTTTTCTCTAATCTTTGAATCCAGGCTTTCAAACACTTTGCGGCTGTTAGCGATCGGAGTTTCTCCTCCCTGTTCGGCTTTCTTGACGCAGAAAAAAGCGATTTTCAGCGGCCAATTTCGAGAATAAGCCATTTCATTGTGCAGTGGGATGAATTGCTCGGCAGGATACTCGGTGGAAGTGTAGATATTTCCGCTCACCTGACTGCGCGGAGTTGAGCGAAAAGAATATTCCAACAAGTCGCCAGCAAGAGTTTGAATAAACTGCTCGAAACCATTCACCCCGCCGACTTCAAAGCCTCGAAAAAGTATTCCTCCATGCTTCCATAACTGCGTTTCAATTGATGAGCGATTGTTCTGTGCCCAACCTGCGAGGTTTAATTTTTCTACTGTTGGCCCAACAACTAGAGGTAGAAGGTTTTCGGGCTGGAGGTAGGCGGTTTTGACTAATTCCTCTGAGGATAGGCTGACGGCTTTTCGCCTAACCAATCCTAACTTTTGGGAATTGAGATTCTTTGTTTCTGTATTTGTCATAGTTTTGGGTTTGGTGAAAAATTTATCCCTTTTTCCCGAAAAAACCTGAGAGATTGATATCAAATCCGTTAGCATCGGAACTATTCATCTCTCTGTTCTCTTCCTCTGCGTTCTCTGCGTTCTCTGCGGTTTAATCATTCCAATGCAACCGGAATTGATATGAGCCATCATTTTTAACTTTTCATAACTTTGCGTTTAGCCATTTTTAATTTTTGAATTCCCGAAAGATGAATTTGTTTTTGCTGCTCGATTTGGTGCTGCCTTTCTGCTTCGGCAAGAATTTCTGCCAACTCGTCGATCCTGATATCTGGCTGGATGACTACCTGGTTGAGGAGGATTTGAAAACCTCTTACGATTCGGGCAATAGTCGCAGCCTCAAATAAGTCTGTTTTGTAGTCAAATAAGCCTTGAATTCCTACTGAACTCTCCCAGAGAGTGAGGCTTAAGTCGTGTCTCGACATACCGACATCGAATTCCAGAATGCTCAAGGTCAAACCAGCTAACTCCAGGGGTGGCATGGGCGCATTCTGGAGTACAAACCACACTTGAAACAGCGGGTTATAGCTGAGATTTCGCTCCGGCTGCAATTCCTCCACAAGCTTTTCAAAAGGAACATCGGGGTGAGCGTAAGCTGCTAACGCTACCTCGCGTGTTCGATTGAGTAGTTCGCGGAAAGTTGGATTACCTGCGGTGTCAACTCGCAGCACTAAAGTATTGACAAAAAATCCAATCAGTTCCTCTAATTCAAGGCGGTTGCGATTGGCAATGGGAGAGCCAATCGCGAGGTTATCCTGCTTTGTTTGGCTGGATAGCAAGGATTGAAATGCTGCCAACAACGTCATAAATAGGGTGACATCTTGTTGCTGGGCGAGCGTTTTCAGCCTTTCAGTTAAAGAAGCAGAAATCACAAAAGATTGCTGCGATCCTCGGAAAGTTTGCACGGGAGAGCGCTGCCTATCTGTTGACAGCACAGCTAAACCGCCTCCCAATTGCTGTTTCCAATAAGCGAGCTGTTTTTCTAATTTCTCTCCCTGGAAATGCTGCCGCTGCCAACTGGCGAAGTCGGCATACTGTACGGCAAGTTCAGGCAGCCCAGATGGTTTGTCATTGGAAAAAGCTTCATAAAGTGCGGCCACTTCTCGCACCAATACCCCCATAGACCAACCATCAGAAATAATGTGGTGTATCGTCAGCAGCAACACATATTCTGCCGAACTAAGTTGCAGCAAAGTGCCTCGCAGTAAGGGCGATCGCGTTAAGTCAAAGGGGCGTTGGGCTTCTTCAAGAGTACGCTGCTCAATTTCAGCTTGCTGCTCAGTTTCTGGTAAATGTCGCAAGTTTACCACCGACAAAGCGAAATCCAAGGAAGGAGAAATCAGTTGAACAGGTTCCCCGTCCACTTCTGCAAAAGCAGTTCGTAAAACTTCGTGACGCCTGACAATTTCATTGAGTGTTTGTTGCAGTGCCGACAAATTCAATTGCCCTTGCAACCGCACAGCAGCCGGAAGGTTGTAGGCAGGGTTTTCGGGAGACAATCGATCGAGAAACCACAGCCGTTGCTGGGCAAAAGAAAGGGGAGCAGAATTTGGCTGCGATCGCCTGGGAATGCGCTGAGATTGCTCAGCCTGTACGGCCTCTTTGCCCAAGGCTTTGAGGAGGAGCGCTCGCTTCTGGGGCGAGAGGTTTTTTAGTCGTTCTGAACGATTAGTAGACATGATGATTCACTTCCTCGCAGTAATCGCTGTTTGTGATAGTTAAGGAAAGCTTTGCTGCTATTTTTAGCTGGTCGTTTAAAACAAAATCGATATCTGCTTCAGTGGTGAGGGGGTTGGCAAGGACGACTCGAAAAGCAACAATGGGAATGGTTTTGCCATAACAGGTGTTTTGCACGGTTGTTCGCGATACGAAGGTGTGACCGGCTCGCCGCTGGGCCTCCTGAAGGCGCTCGTTAAATTGATTAATGAAGTGGTTGTCTGTTTCGGTTAGTTGTTTTTTGGCTGCTTTTTCCCTGAATGTTTCTGGAATGTAGCGGTATAAAAGAATATTAATTTCTGGTTCTAGCAGCAATTCAAATGCTGGATTTTCCCGAATTAAATTGGCCAAGTGCTGGGTTTTATGGATGCCTGCATCTATCAAAAACTCATAGCCTTGATGGCCGATGATATTCAAGGCGGCTTGCAAGAACAAACTCGCACCCGATCGAGAGCCTTCGAGAGAGCGCTTGCCTAGATCGCTCGACTCTTTTCGCACCGTGTAGGGCGCGTTTTTTTCAATAACTTTGGCGGTTTGGGGATTGCGGAATAAAACCATACCGATTCCCATTGGCAAATACATTTGTTTGTGTCCATCTATGGTGACGGAATCTGCTAGTTGAATGCCTGCTAATTTGTGCCGGTGACGTTGGGAAAAAAGCACGGGGCCGCCCCAAGCGGCATCGACGTGAAAGTGAGCGTTTGCGGATTGGGCGATCGCGGCTATTTCTGGCAGCGGATCGATACTTCCCGAATCGGTGCTGCCGGCGATACCGACAATTGCCAGAATGTGCAGGTTGCGATCGCGACATTCGGCTACAGTTTGGCGCAGCGCTGCCAAATCCATGCGGTGATTGGAATCGGTGGGGATTTTTAGGAGATTGCGATCGCCAATGCCTAATAAACCGGCAGCCTTTTCAAAAGAATAGTGCATCAAACTCGATCCGATTATCACCATTCCCTTGTAGCCGTAAAATTCTAAAGCTGCGTACAAGCCTTCTTTTTCAATGCCACCAAAGTCATTTTTTGGCCCTAAAGAAGCGTTGCGAGCGCACCACAGGGCGGTGATATTAGCTAGGGTGCCGCCCGTTACCATGATACCCAGCGTGCTCTCATTTTTTTGAATGTGCTGGTTATAAAAATCCTCAGAAAAATCGTAAATTAATCGGTGCATCATTGCCAAAGTCTGGCGCTCGCAGGGGCTTAAAACTTTGGCAGTTTCCATCTTGACTAAATTTTGATTCATCGCGGTTACAAGCTTCGCGATCGGGCGCACAAAATAGGGAAGTGCACTCGTCATGTGACCGATATATCGGGGGGAAGATGTGTGAATGGAATGGGCAACGAGGGTTTGGGTCAAATCATCGATATAATTCCCAACATCTGTAGGAAGGGCGGGAATTTTATTTTCCATAAACTGCTGAATAATTAACTCTAAGTCAATATCTGTACTAGCGGTTTTTGCGTACAAAAAGTCTTGAACTAGGGCAGAAATTCGCTCCTCCATTGCTTCTTCTGCCAAAAATGACTTTTCTGAGGCACTGAATAGCTCCATTAACTTTTCTTCAAGTGGGATAACAGAGGCTTTTAATTGCTCCATTACATCTTGAGAATTTTTGGTTTTTACTGTTAGTTTACTCATGCCAAATCAATCCTGTTATATCAAATTTGTTAGCATCGTAATTATCCATCTCTCTCTTCCCTTTCTCTGTATCCTCTGTGTCCTCTGCGGTTTAATCATTCCGATACAACCGGAATGGATATTAAATGGGATTTTTAAATCTCCAATTCCCCACCGAACCCTTAAGGAGCAAAGGGCTTTTTGTGTTTTTTTAGCCACCCGATGTTTACTCAGCCACCATCACAGTTTGTGCTTCCTCTCCATCCACTTTTTCTAAGAGATCGAGCAATTCATCTATCTGGTTAGAATCGGCGTTTAGCAGAATTTCTTCCTCGACCAGTTCAGCTAAATTCTGAATGGTGGGCTCGGCAAAAAAATCGCACAGCGCTAGCTCTACCCCAAAGCACGATCGCACTCGCGATATTAACTGTGTTGCCATCAGAGAGTGACCGCCGAGGTCAAAAAAGTTTTGGTTAATTCCTACTTTTTCTATCCCTAAAATAGCAGTCCAAATCTCAGCAATTTCTTTCTCTGTGGGCGTTGGTGGCTCAGTGAATGCTGTTTCATCAGAAACGTAATCGCACCTTTGAGATAAGGCGAGACGGTCAATTTTTCCGTTGGGCGTTAATGGCAACGCATCTAATAGCATAAAAGCTGAAGGCACCATGTAATCGGGCAGTTTTTGCTTCAAGAATGAACGCAGTTCGGAAATAAGTTCTGGGTGCTGATTTCTGAACCCTGAGTTAGGAACTAGGTAAGCGACTAGGCGTTGACTGCCCGGTGCATTTTCCTGAAGCAAAACAGCAGCGGTGGACACAGAATAATGTTGAGAAAGTGCTGCCTCTATTTCTCCGAGTTCGATGCGGAAACCGCGAATTTTTACTTGGGAATCGCCCCGACCCAGAAATTCTATATTACCATCCGGCAGGTAACAACCGATATCGCCTGTTTTGAACAAAAGTTTTTGATGATAATTACCGACAAAATCTAATTTTTCTTGCCCAAACAGGTTAGAAATGAATTTTTCCGAGGTTAAGTCGGGGCGGTTTAAGTAGCCCTTTGCCAATCCATCGCCCCCGACGTAAATCTCGCCGGGAATTCCTATGGGAACGGGTTGCAAATTGCGATCGAGCAGATAAATTTGCGTGTTGGCGATCGGGCGACCAATTGGCACTTTTTCGACACAGTGAGTTGCATCGTACCACGTCACGTCCGCAGCTACTTCAGAAGAGCCATAAAGATTGATTAATACCCGCTGGGGCATCTGCTCTCGAAATTGCTGGCAAAGTTCGATCGGCAGAGTTTCTCCGCTGCAAATCCAATACTTTAATTGAGGCAAACGCCTGTCTAAATCAGGGAAAGCATCTAAGATAGCGCGCAACAAAGAAGGAACCAGCACCAGTCGCGTTACATTTTGCTTTGATAAGGTTTGAAGGAATTGGTTAATATCTTTGACGGATCGATCGCGAATAATGACAGTGGGCAACCCATGCAGCAAAGGAGCAAAGATTTCCCAAACCGAATCGACAAAATTTAAGGACGTTTTTTGACAGCAAATATCTGATTCGATAAAAGGGTAGGGGTTCCAAAAACAGCGATTGACTGTGCCTCGGTGGGTGCCGAGTACGCCTTTGGGAGTGCCTGTCGAGCCGGAAGTGTAGAGGACGTAAGCGAGGTTATCAGCTTCCACTTTAACAGCGGGGTTGCGATCGCTCTCGCGGGAAATTTCCTGCCATTCGGCGTCGATACAGACGACTTTAGCGTTGTGTTCGGGGAGGGTTTCTAGGAGGTTTTTTTGAGTCAAAAGCACGGGAACTTTTGCGTCTGCCAGCATGAACGATCGGCGTTCTTGGGGATAAGCAGGGTCGATAGGAACGTAAGCGGCACCGACTTTTAAAATGCCCAAAATGGCCACCAGCCCGGACAGCGATCGCTCTAAGCAAATTCCCACCAAAACTTCGGGTTTTACGCCTAGAGATTGCAGGTAATGCGCGATTTGATTGGCTTTGGCATTCAATTCGCGGTAAGTCAATTGTTCATTTTCGCAAATTGCAGCCACTGCATCTGGGGTTCGCTCTGTTTGCGCTGCAAATAATTCGTGAATTGAGGAATTTTTGGGATAATCCGCTTGGGTGTCGTTCCACTGGACAAGTAATTGCTGGCGTTCGGCGGCGCTCAATAGGGGCAATTCTGACAGTTTCCGCTCAGGATTGGCAGTCATTTCCTCTAGTAAAGTTTGCAGGTGTCCCAGCATTCGCGCTATCGCACTGTCCTCAAAGCAGCTACGATCGAAAATAATTTTCAGCGTCAATTCCGCACCGGGCATCGCCATCACCGTTAGAGGATAATTCGTTGTTTCCAAGGAGCGAATATTCTCTACTTTTAAGTTGTGAATCTTCTCCTGCAAAGAAGCATCCGAAGGATAATTTTCAAAGACAACGAGACTCTCAAATAGAGGCAAACTCCGAGGAACTTCGCTCCACCCCTGCACCTCAACGAGGGGGCTGTACTCATACTGCCGCGCCTCAACTTGTTGCGCTTGGAGTTGTTTCAAGCAGGATAAAATAGAATCCTGTGGGTCAATTTTTACGCGCACTGGCAGAGGATTTACGAACAGCCCCACTACCGATTCAGCACCCATTAACTCTGGCGGTCGCCCGGATACAACCGTACCAAAAACCACATCTTCCTCGCCGCTGTATCGGCTCAAAAGTAGCGCCCAAGCTGCCTGTACGAGGGTATTTAATGTTAGCTGATGCTGCCGCGCGGCAGATTGCAGTGCGGCGGTGGCTGTTGCAGAAAATATCACCTGCTGTTCGCCACTACTTTCTAAACGGTTTCCCGCGACAATATTGCTCCGGGCGATCGCAGTTGGAGCTGTAAAACCTTTGAGAGTTTGCCGCCAAAATGACTCAGCCGCAGATAAATCTTGCTGGTGCAGCCACGCGATGTAATCCCGATAAGGACGAGGGCGTTTGAGGTGCAATTCCTCGCCCTGGGAGAAGGCTTGATAAAATGCAAAAACTTCCTCAAGAACAATAGAAAGCGACCACCCATCTAAAACTAAGTGGTGGTGGCTCAAAATAAACTGAAAAGTATCTGTTTCTAACTGCGCCAGTGCAATGCGAATTAAGGGAGATGATGTCAAGTCAAAGCCCTGCTCTCGATCGGCTTTGAGGAACGTTTCTAGCTGCTGTTGTTGTGCGGAGGCCGAGAGCGATCGCCAGTCCATCTGCTGCCAAGATAATCCAGCCTCCTTACGCACCGCTTGCACGGGTTCTTTCAACTTTTCCCACACGAAACAAGTCCGCAAAATGGGATGTCGCTCTACAACTTTTTGCCAACTATTTCTCAACGCATAAACATTGAGATCGCCGCGCAAGACGCACAGCAGTTGCCCGAAATATACGCCCGATTCTGGCTGGTAAAGGGAATGAAAGAGAATGCCCTGCTGCGCTGGGGAGAGGGGATAAAAATCTTCGATATTGCCTTTGCTCATCTTACAGCTCTCCCAAAATTGCAGTAATGTTGTCTAAATCGTCCTGGCCCCACTGACTCCACTTAAACTCTGCAAAGTCAGAAGGAGTGCAGCCGCCGGCGTCGGGGGACTGACAGTATTGAATTAGCGATCGCAGCGATTCTATAAAGCCCGTTGCCAAATTTTCAATGCTTTCTCGTCGGTGAATGCTTTCGCTGTACGTCCAATCTAATTGCAGCTTGCCGCTGGCAATAAATCCGTTAATTTCTAGGAGGTAACGCCGATTTCCGCGCGGGCTGCGAAGGGGGCCACTAGGCTCGGAGGACAGCATGAATAAAGAAGATTTCGGCAGCACTTGGTCAAACTGTCCGAGATAATTAAAGCTTACCTCAGATTGCGGCAATTTGTGCAATTTCTCAGCAATTTCTCGGTTTAAATATCGTAGGACGCCGCAGCCAATACCGCGATTGGGTACTGCGCGTAATTGCTCTTTCACTGATTTAATCGCAGCCCCTAGAGCGGAATGTTTTTCTAAATTTAACAAAACGGGGAAAACTGCTGTAAACCAGCCGATTGTGCGCGACAAATCTACTGCTTCAAATATATCTTCGCGCCCGTGACCTTCTAAGTCAAGTAAAAGTGAGTTATTGCCAGTCCAGCGTTCAAATGCTTGACCTAAAGCAGTTAGCAATACATCATTAATTTGAGTGCGGTAAGCGGCAGGTACTTCTTGCAGGAGCAGTTTTGTTTCTTCAACACTCAAAGCAACGGATACTGTCTTTTCAGATGCAACTAAATTGGCTGCGTTTGGGAAATCCACCGGCAAGCGAGAAGTTGGTTGGTGAGAAAGCGCGAACCAGTAATCCAACTCTCCATGCAATTCGGGCGATCGCGCCCAGTCATGCAAGCGTTCTGCCCACTGCTTAAATGAGGTTGTTTTGGGCGGTAGCGCGACTGTTTCGCCGCGGCTAATCTGCCCATAAGCTGTCTGGAAATCCTCAATTAAAATTCGCCACGAAACCCCATCAACCGCTAAGTGATGAATGGCCAATAACAAGCGATTTGGCTGATGTTTGCCCAAGTCAAATAGGGCAGCGCGAAGTAATGGCCCCTCTGACAAATTCAAACTAACTTGCAACTGAGTGGCGGCGGTTTGGAAAGCGGCTTCTCGCTCCTCTGGAGGTAGGGACGACAAATCAATGCAGGTAAAGGTCGCAACCTCGTCGGGATTGGCGAGCTCCTGCTGCCAGCCAGATTCTCCTCGCGCAAAACGCAGGCGCAGCGCGTCGTGGTGCTTCAGCAATTCTTGCAAAACTGACTCAATTAATGCAGGTTCGAGAGGTTGCCGCAACTCTAAAAGCACCGCCTGATTCCAGTGGTGCGGATCGGAGAGATTTTGCTCGAAAAACCAGTGCTGAATCGGTGTCAGAGGAACTTCGCCAGTGATTAATCCCTGTTCCGATTGTTGGGTTTCAGTTGTATCGGCGACGGCTGCTAACTGTGCAATGGTTTGGTGTTGAAACAGTTGTTTTGGTGTAAGTCGCAACCCGGCTTGATTGGCTTTAGAAATGACTTGAATGCTGAGGATAGAATCGCCGCCCAATTCAAAGAAATTGTCGTCAATTCCCACTTGTTCTAACCCCAATACTTGCGCCCAAATTTCTGCCAGGATTTTCTCAATAGCCGTGCTTGGCGCGGCGAATGCCTCTTCGAGTTCTGGGCGATCGCGATCCGGTGCGGGAAGCGCCTTGCGATCGACTTTGCCGTTGGGAGTTAGAGGCAGCGATTCCAGCGTCATGAAAGCAGCAGGCACCATGTATTCCGGCAGCTTTTCTTGCAGGTAGGCACGCAGGTTGCTGATACTTGGGAGTTTGTCTTGGTTAAGCACTAAATAAGCGACTAAGCGCTTGTTGCCCGAAGTGTCATCGCGCGCGATCGCCACAGCATCCCGCACGGCGGAGTGCTGTCTCAGGGTTTCCTCAATTTCTCCCAATTCGATGCGATAGCCCCGGATTTTCACTTGGCTATCAATTCGCCCCAGGTATTCGATATTGCCATCTGGCAAATAACGCGCCCTGTCGCCAGTTTTGTATAGGCGTGCCCCTGGTTCATCGCTATAGGGGTTTTGTATGAATTTTTCTGCTGTCAACTCTGAACGGTTGAGGTAGCCTCGGGCTACGCCAGCGCCACCTATGTGCAGTTCGCCCCCAACGCCAATGGGAACTGGTTGGAGATACCGATCGAGTATGTAAAGCTGAGTATTAGCAATCGGACGACCAATGGGAATTGAACCTGATAACGAGGTCTGAGCCGAAACTTCATAGACGCAGCATCCAACGACGGTTTCTGTCGGTCCGTATTCGTTGATCAATTTTGTGTGAGGCGCCCTCGCCTGCCAGAATGAAACGATCTTTGGCGAGAGAGCTTCCCCACCGACAATAAAGGCTTTCGTCCCAGTGGGAACCTGCTTTTGAGGCAACAAATGGCCGAGTATCTCTAATTGAGCCGGTGCGATTTTGACGAGGCTGAAATTATTCTGGGAATGCAAGGCATCACTCAGAGATTCTAGTTCCTGATTTTCTGGCAGCAGCACGACCTTTCGCCCTACTAATAAGGGAGAAAATAAACTGGTAATGGTGGCGTCAAAACTAATTGAAGAGTTAACCGGAGCGCCGTCGGCATCGGCTACTGCATAAGCCTTCGTACACCAGCTTAGATAATTGACCACCCCTTGGTGGAGAATCATTGTCCCCTTGGGTTTTCCGGTAGAGCCGGAGGTGTAAATGATATAGGCTAAATTACCAGCTTGCACGCCACTGACAGGCTCGTCCTGGGCCTCCTGAGAAATTAGATCCCAGTCTGCATCTAGACAAATAACCTGCGCCTGATGTTTAGGCAGACTGGCGAGTATTTTCTGTTGAGTTAACAGCACTGAAACTTGAGAATCTGCCAGCATATAAGCCAAACGCTCTTGCGGGTAATCCGGAGCCAGAGGTATATAGGCTCCCCCGGCTTTAAGAATTCCCAAAATTCCCACAACCATTTCCAGCGATCGCTCCGTACAAATCCCCACCAAAACTTCTGGCTTGACGCCGAGTTTTTGCAGGTAATGCGCGAGTTGGTTGGCTCGTTCATTCAGATCGCGGTAGGTGAGTTTTTGGTCTTCAAATACGACGGCAATTGCATCGGGAGTTCGATATGCCTGCGCTTCAAATAATTGATGAATGCAGCGATCGCTCGAATAATCGGCGCGGGTGTCATTCCACTCTACTAATAACTGATGCCGCTCTTTTTCCCCCAGCAACGGCAACTCTTCAATCCGCCGCTCTGGGTTGGCAGGTATGCCCTCCAGCAACGTGAGAAAATGCCCCGCCATCCGCCTAATAGTTACGGCATCAAATAAATCGGTACTGTATTCAAACTGACCGCTAATTTCTTCCTGCTTTTCTTCTAAATACAACGTTAAGTCAACTTTTGCTGTCTGATTCTCAACATCTAAAAGAGTGAGATTGAGTCCGGCGATTGATTCAGCAGCAACAGGTGCAGTTTGCAAAACAAAAGCAACTTGGAACAGTGGATTGTAGCTCAAATTTCGCTCTGGTTGCAACTCTTCAACCAGTTTCTCAAACGGCAAATCCTGGTGAGCATAAGCTTCTAAACTCACCTCCCGAATGCGATCGAGCAACTGCCGAAAAGTGGAAGCGCCTGACAAATCAGTTCGCAATACCAAAGTATTGACAAAAAACCCGATTAGCCCTTGAATTTCCGCTCGGTTGCGGTTGGCGATGGGAGAGCCAACGGGGATATCTGCCTGTCCTGTATAGCGATAGAGCAACGTTTTAAAGGCTGCTAGCAGCGTCATAAACAGGGTGGCATTTTCCTGGCGGCTGAGCTTTTTGAGGGCTGACCTTAGCGTTTTCGGGATGAGGAATGATTCTTTCGCGCCCCGATAGGTTTGCACCGGGGGGCGGGGGCGATCGGCTGGCAATTCCAGCAAGGGGGGAAGGCCGCTGAGTTGCTTTTTCCAGTAGTTAAGTTGAGTTTGCAGGCGATCGCCCGCAAGCCATTCCCGCTGCCAAATAGCAAAATCGGCGTACTGTATGGAAAGTTCGGGAAGTGGGGATGGTTTGCCAATCAAAAACGCTTCGTAAAGTGCTGCTAATTCTTGCAGAAAGACTCCGATTGACCAGCCATCAAAAATAATGTGGTGTAGCGTCAGCAGCAAGACATATTCCTCAGCATCTAACTGTAGCAAACTAGCTCGCAACAGCGGCCCTTTGGTTAAATCAAAAGGTTTGCTAGCTTCTTCTGCAGCCAGTTGTTTTACTTTTTCTTCTCGCTCAGTTTCCGCCAATTGTTGCAGGTCTAAAACTTGCAGCCCGAAATTAAATTTCTGACCAACCACCTGCACGGGTTGACCGTCTACAGTGGCAAATGTCGTCCGCAAAGCTTCGTGACGGCGCACAATTTCCTTGAAACTTAGCTCTAGCACTACTACATTTAGCCTGCCTTTTAGTAACACAGCCGCCGGAAGGTTGTAAAAAGGGTTTCCCGGTTCAAATTGGTCGATAAACCACAGTCTTTGCTGGGCAAAAGAGGTGGGAAATGCAAATACTTCTTCTTCCGCAGTATTTGCAGAGTCGCGAGTATCTGTTAGAGGTTTTTCGGAAAAATGCACCGTCATGGGATTTTAGATTTGAGATTTTAGATTTTAGATTTTGGATTGACCCCACGGATCGAGTCTCTTTCTTGAGGATTTTAGATTTGAGATTTTGGATTGATTCCACGGATAAATCAGGGGGCTTGTACCATCAAGAAATTCTCGGTCATGGGATTTTAGATTTGAGATTTTAGATTTTAGATTTTGGATTGACCCCACGGATCGAGTCTCTTTCTTGAGGA
>NZ_JAUBUB010000033.1:5997-13034 GCF_036705265.1 Microcoleus sp. B4-C2 | reverse complement strand
TAGATTTGAGATTTTGGATTGATTCCACGGATAAATCAGGGGGCTTGTACCATCAAGAAATTCTCGGTCATGGGATTGGTAACTGATAATTGGGAATTGGCAATTGGGAATAGAGGATTGCAGCCGATAATTGGGGATTACTTATGGGCGATCGGCCGATCGCCCGCGACTCATCACTTATTGCAAAGATGAGAGTGACCTGCGGTACGCCGATCGCGAAACAGGCGCGATCGCGGGTTCTTCAACGGCCGCATTTTTGTTTTTGGCTTCAGAAATATTTTCTGCAAGTACAGCGAGCGATCGTCCTGCAAAAATATCGCACAAAGGCAATTCAATCTGACAAGAATCTCGTACCTTTGCTGCTAATTGAATTGCCAGCAGCGAATTTCCTCCTAGTTCAAAAAAGTTATCGGTAATGCTTAACTGTTCAATGCCGAGAACCTCACAGCAAATTCTCGCTAACATTGCCTCAATAGGGGTACGCGGTGCGACAAAAATCTTTGCTTCGGGAATTGCGGCATCCGGTTCGGGCAGTGCCTTGCGGTTAACTTTGCCGTTGGTCGAAAGCGGCAGCGCGTCCAGAACTATAAATGCAGAAGGCACCATATAATCGGGCAGCTTTTCGCTCAGGAATTGGCGCAATTCTTCAACCGCAGGGGCAGCGTTTTGTTGGGGAACAATATATGCTACTAAGCGCTTTTGACTGTGATTTTCTCCGAATGCGGTGACAATGGATGCTTTGACTGCTGGGTGCTCGTTCAAAGCAGCTTCAATTTCTCCGGCTTCGATGCGGAATCCTCGAATTTTAAGGCGGAAATCTTCTCGTCCTAAAAATTCGATATTGCCGTCAGGGAGGAAGCGCCCTAAATCTCCCGTTCGGTACAAGCGATCGCCCGTGACGGGGTGCGTGAGGCAACTGGCGCGGGTTTTTTCTTCATTCCGCCAGTATCCTTTTGTCAGTCCAACTCCGGCACAGCACATCTCGCCGGCAACCCAGACGGGACAGTCTTCTAGCCTTTCATTCAAAATGTAATAGCGTGTATTGGCGATCGGCTTGCCATAGGGAATGCTTTTCCAAGAAGGGTCAACAGTTTCTACCGGATACCAAATATTCCAAAGGGTGGTTTCAGTTGGCCCGCCGACGCTGACAACTCGGCATCCTTTGATGATCGCCCTTAACCTCTGAGGCAGTGTTACTGGAATCCAGTCTCCGCCGAGAAACGCCCAGCGCAAGCACTCTGGCAACACCTCAGAACGTCCGCCAGCGTAATCGAGCAGCATTTCCATCATCGGGGGAACCGAGTTCCAAATGGTGACGCGCTCTTTTACCATCAATTGCGCCCAGTGAGCGGGGTCTAGCCGTTGTGTGGCATCGGGAATGACGATCGCTCCCCCGGCTGCTAGGATGCCGAAGATATCGTAAACCGACATATCGTGGTGCAGTGCGGTGACTGCGATCGCGCGATCGCACTCGGTCACATTAAACACTTGGTTGGTCTGAGCGATCGCATTGACTACACCGCGATGGGCGATCGCCACGCCTTTCGGCAAGCCAGTTGAACCGGAAGTATAAATCACATACGCTAAATCTTCCGCTTCCTGTACTGATTTCAAAGCTTCGCCGCTTTCTGTTGCTAATTCCTCAGTATCAAGACAAATTCGCCGCACATTTTCCGGCCATTCCAAGCGTTGATTTAACTGAGATTGCGTCAACACAATCTCAACTTCGCCATTTTCCAGCAAATACCACAGCCGTTCTTTTGGCAGCGCCGCATCTACGGGCAAATAAGCAGATCCAGAGGCTAGAATACCCAAGACAGCAACGATTTGCTCCCATCCCTTTTCCATGACGACGGCAATCAATTGATTAGGGCGAACTCCGAGATTTCGCAACCGGTGAGCGACTTGATTCGATCGCAGATACAATTCTTGATAACTCAGAGTGCGCGTTGAAGTAATAACGGCGGGTTCGTGCGATCGTAAGACAACTTTCTCAGCAAACAATTCGTGGAGCAATCCATCGGGAATCGGTGCTTCAATGCTGTTAGCAAAAGCTTGCTGAAACGACACGGTTTCCTGCCAAGTTTCCTCTTCGTTAGCGAGGCGTTGCAATAGGCGACAGTAGGCGTCAAACATATCGTCAATCATCCCTGCCGGGAAGAGTTCTTCCACTGCATCCCAGCTAAAAGAAAGCCCCTCAGCAGTTTCGGTAAATTGCGCGTCGATCCAAACTTGCGGAGTTTGACCGATAATGTGCACCAGTTCTCCCAATTCTTGAATGAGTGAAAAGATAGAGGAATCTTCCCCAGGCGCGTTTTGCGGATCGATCGTAAACACGACTGGCATCAGGGCTGCGGCTGTACCTTGCGCTTGAGCGAGTTCTCGCAAAACGCGCACGCCGCTGACATATTGGTGCTCTAAATCTTGCCAAAGCTGTTCTTGCAATCGCTTGGCTCGTACTTCAAAACTCTCTCGCTTGGAGTTATCTATTTCTAGCAAAGTAAACGAGGCAAATTCTCCGATAATTTCCTCAACTTGAGAATGCAAAGGCAACCGATTAAAGCGCGGCACGTTGAGGGTAAACCGAGGCGTTTTGCTCCACAGAGACAGAACCTCCGCATAGGCGGCCAGCAATAAACCCGTAGGAGTGAGGCTGGCGCGAGCTGTGCGCGTTTTGAGGCGCTGCCAGGTTTGCAAGTCTAAGCGATCGCTCCAGCGTTTAAATCGCGGCTGCGTTAAGGAATTCGGGTGTTTTGCGAGGGGCAATTCCGGTGCTGGTGGCAGGGTTTTGAGGCGAGTGCGCCAGTAATCTAAGGATTGCTGGTAAAATGGGGAGTTTTCTAAGGCGATCGCGGCTAACACGCAGTCGCGGAAAGACAGTTGCAAGGGCGCGATCTCAGTATTAAGATTGCGGTAAAACTTTACCAAATCTCCAAACAAAATTTGAAAACTCCAGCCATCTATGCACAAGGCGTCAATGCTGATGTGGAGGCGGATGCGGCGCCCCTTAATTTTGGAAGCGCAAATCTCGAACAGCGGCCAGCGATCGAGCGGCAGCACTTGGTGAGAAAGGCGATCGCGGATTGCTTCGAGTTGTTCGCCGGCCACCTCTGGATCGAGCGATCGCAAATCCAAAACCTCAATTTTATAAGCGGGCACGTTTTCCAGAATTTGCTGCTTTCCGTTCGGAAGTACGATCGCCCGCAGCATATCGTGACGCTGTACAACTCGCTGCCACGCGAGGCTAAACCGCTCTAAATCTAACGAGTCGCTTTCAATTTCTACATAGCCGTGAATGGCCACATTGCCCATTTCAAAGAAGCTATTTCTCCCGATCCAGTAAGCCTGCTGCATTTCATTGAGCGGAAATGGTTGGTAGCGATTTTGAGGATCGGGGGCGATCGCAGGCAGTGAAATCAGGGGTTCGGGCGACTGCTGGCTCTTAGCTTGGGCGATCGCAACTGCCAGACTGGCGACAGTGGGGGATTGAAACAGACAGCGCAATGATAGCTCGACTTGAAAGCGATCGCGCACCTTGGCAATCAGTTGAGTTGCTAGCAAAGAGTGACCTCCCAACTCAAAGAAATTGTCATTAATTCCCACCTTTTTTAAACCCAGAACCTCAGCCCAAATATCAGCTACTACTTGTTCTTCTAAAGTCTCAGGAGCGATAAAATCGGCGTCGGAATTGTTAGCTTCTGGTGCAGGAAGTGCTTTGAAATCTACCTTGCCGTTTGGCGTTAATGGCAGCGATTCTAAAAACACAAAACTGGCAGGAACCATATAATCTGGCAGTTGTTCCCGGAGAAAAGAGCGCAGATTTTTAATCAGTGCGGAGTTCCCAATGCTGAGTGCTGAGTTTAAAACGAGGTAAGCAACTAAGCGCTTTCCGCCTGAATCTTCGTCACGCGCGAGAATGACGGCTTCTTGCACGTCTGGATGTTGGCTGAGTGTGGATTCGATTTCTCCCAACTCTATGCGGAAACCACGAATTTTCACTTGGCGATCGGTGCGATCGAGAAATTCTAAATTGCCGTCGGGGAGATAGCGGACTAAATCGCCTGTTTTGTAAAGGCGATCGCCTTGTTTGCTGCTAAAAGGATCGGGAATAAATTTTTCTCGATTCAACTCTGAACGGTTGAGATAGCCTCTGGAAACGCCCGCACCTCCGATATATAGTTCGCCGGGGACTGCGATCGGAACGGGTTGCAAGTTAGCATCGAGTACATAGGTGCGGGCATTTGGAATTGGGCGTCCAATCGGCAAGGTTTTTGGGGAGTTTTTAACCGCAGAGGGCGCAGAGGGCGCAGAGGGGAGAGAGTTGCACCACGTGGCGACGATGGTTGTTTCTGTGGGGCCGTAAGTATTGACTAGCCGCACTTTTTCTGATACGCATTTTTGCCACTGATTCAGGGATGCTGAAAGTGCGGTTTCTCCGCCAATGATTGTCAAGCGCACTGATGGGGGAAATTCTGCTTTTTCGGTGCTGAGTCTGGCGGTTAATTCGCGCCAGTAAGCGGTTGGTAAATCTAAGACGGTGATTTGCCATTCCCGGCATTTTTTCAGGAAGGAAGAAATGCTGTCTAACATGGAATTTCCGCGCAGTACCAATGTTGCGCCTCGCGTTAAACAGGGATAGATTTCTTCGGCGCTGGCGTCGAAGCTGAGGGAAGCGAATTGGAGAATGCGATCGCCTGGTTTGATGCCATATTCGACACTTGCAGCTTGCGTATAATTCGCCAAAGATTGATGCTGCACCATCACTCCTTTTGGCTGGCCGGTAGACCCGGATGTATATATGATATAAGCTAGGTTTTCTGGCAAAACGGCGCTATCAGGATTTGACTTGTTTTGTTGAGCGATCGTCTGCCATTCTGCATCCAAGCAAATCACAGAAATATTATTTTTGGCTGGCGTTTCTGTTTTTAATTCTGCTTGCGTCAGCAATACCCTAACTCCAGCGTCTTCTAACATGAAGGCGAGGCGTTCTTTAGCATAGATGGGGTCGAGGGGCCAATAAGCGCCGCCTGCTTTTAATACGCCTAAAATTCCGACGATCGCATCGAGCGATCGCTCCATATAAACGCCGACTATGGCATCTGGTTTTACGCCGAAAGAGTGCAAATAATGGGCAAGTTGATTCGCGCGATCGTTCAGTTCTCGATAAGTCAAACTTTGGCATTCAAATTGCACCGCAACCGCATCAGGTGTTTTCGCAACTTGCGCTTCAAACAAACGGTGAACGCACTCATTTTGGAAGTAATTTACCCCAGTATTATTCCACTCAAATAGAAGTTGTTGGCGTTCTGTTTCTGCAAGCAGGGGCAAATCTGATAGACGCGCCGAGGGATTCGCAACGATGCCTTCTAATAAGTTCTGAAAGTGCCTCGCCATGCGCGTAATTGTAGCAGATTCAAATAAGTCTAGGCTATATTCAAACCACCCTCTAATACCCGTTGCTGTGGCTTCTAATTCCAGGGTTAAATCGAAATTTGCTGTCCCGCTGTGAATCTGTTGGCAGTTCAAGCTTAAACCTGGCAATTCTAAGGCGAATTCCGAGGCATTTTGAAAGGCAAACATCACCTGAAATAAAGGCGAGTGACTTAAATCTCGATTCGGCTGCAATTCTTCTACCAACTTCTCAAACGGTACATCTTGATGCGCGTAAGCGCCTAATGCAAACTCTCGCACTCGACTCAGCAAATCTCGAAAAGTGGGATTTCCGGTTAAGTCCGATCGCAAAACTAAAGTATTGACAAAAAATCCAATTAATGATTCGGTTTCGCTGCTGTTGCGGCTGGCAATTGGTGAACCGACGAGGATATCTTCTTGCCCCGTGTAGCGGTAAAGCAGCGTTTTGAATGCTGCCAGCAATGTCATAAATACAGTGGTTTTTTCGCGGCGACTCAATTGCCTAATTGCCTCGGTTAAGTGTTCTGGCAATTCAAATAATTGCCGACCTCCCTTGTAACTTTGAACAGCGGGACGAGAAAAGTCTGTTGGTAAATTTAGCACCGCTGCACTGCCAATTAACTGCTGCTTCCAGTAAGTAAGTTGAGTTTCTAATATTTCTCCCTGCATTTGTTGGCGCTGCCAAGTTGCAAAGTCTGCATACTGAATTGGCAGCGGTCGAATCGCGGCTAAACTCTTATTAGTAAATTCTTCATAAAACGCCGCTAGTTCCCGTAAAAATATGCCCAAAGACAGCCCATCGAAAATGATATGGTGGGCGGATAAAAGCAGGGTATGTTCTGTTTCTGATAGGCGCAGTAGTTTGGCACGGAGCAGATTTGGTTGAGTTAAGTCAAAGGGCAATTGTGCTGCTTCATTAGACAGTTTTTGCGCTGCTTTCTCGCGTTCCGCATGGGGGAGATGGCTCAAATCTATCAGGGGCAATGGGAAAGTTTTCGCATCACAAATTACTTGGATGTGTTCTTTTTCCCCACCAGCAAACGCCGTTCTCAAAATCTCGTGTCGCTCGATAATTTTCTCAATACTTTTCCTAAGTGCTTCTGCATTAAGTTGCCCTGTGATCTGAACTGCACCGCAGAGGTTATAAAACGGGTTTCCGGGTTCCAATTGGTCGAAGAACCACAAGCGCTCTTGGGCAAAAGACAGGGGAATATTTTGTAGGCGAGAAACTGGCCTTGGGACGACTGCTTTGGTATTTCCTGTCAGTTGCTCTAGAATTTGCACTGCTAGTCGAGCAATGCTCCTATCTTCAAACAAATCGGCAACCGATACACTAACGCCAAAGTCGCTCTCTATCTGATTTTTTAACTCAAAAATTCTTAAAGAATCTAGTCCAAAGCTACTGAGTGGGCGATCGATAATATTTTGCGTTTTCTCCCTGGCACTGAAGTGGATTGAAGATTCCTCTTCAGTCGGCTTTAGCTCACATCTTGCACCATTCTCAATTACTTTTTTAGGAACAGGCAAGATGCCTGTTCCACCAGAAAACTCAATTACTTTTTTAGGAACAGGCAAGATGCCTGTTCCACCAGAAAACTCAATTACTTTTTTAGGAACAGGCAAGA
>NZ_JAUBUB010000033.1:0-5897 GCF_036705265.1 Microcoleus sp. B4-C2 | reverse complement strand
TGCCTGTTCCACCAGAAAACTCATTTACTTTTTTAGGAACAGGCAAGATGCCTGTTCCACCAGAAAACTCATTCTTTGTGGAACGGGCATCTTGCCCGTTCTTGACGGTGCAATATCTCAGTTTTAGCCGACTTTGGCTATTAGCCGGTGAATTCATTCCTCGGCGGTTTACCTGCTGCCAAAGGTAAGCCTCAAGCAGCGGCTGCCGTTCTTCTAACTCGGCTGTCAGCAGAATTTCTCGCGTTAGTTGATTGTCGATTTCTACCGAATCAGCTAACTCTAAAACGCTACTCGCAACAACTTCCAAATTGTCAGCTAGAAAGTCAGCATAGGCGGCGCGACGTTGAATTTTACCGCTGGTCGTTTTCGGAATGCTTCCGGGCTTAATCAGCACTACTCCATAAACTTGCACTTCATATTCTTGAGCAATGCTGGAACGGACGGCGCTGATAATTTCCTCAGTATTATCCGGCGCTTTGCGAGATTGTAATTCTGGCACGATAACGAGCTGTTCTTCGCCTGCGACTTCCACCGAGAATGCGGCGATCGCCCCTGGCCGCAAACTGGGATGGCTGCGTTCTGCTGTTCTTTCTATATCTTGGGGGTAAAGATTGCGACCTCGGATGATAATTAAATCTTTGAGTCGCCCTGTAATAAACAGTTCTCCGTCTCGTAAAAAGCCTAAATCTCCTGTTCGCAAAAATGGCCCTTCGCTGGTATCTGAAAGATATGCTTGAAAGGTTTTTTCTGTCTCTTCTGGGCGATTCCAATAGCCTCGCGCCACTGTTTCGCCAGCTACCCAAATTTCTCCGACTTCCTGCGGCTGGCATTGTGTCAGAGTTTCGGGATTGACGATCGCAACTTTAGTGCCAAATTCAGGGAAACCGCAGCCGACTAAAGTTCTCGCGCCACCATCGCCTTCGACAACTTCTACAATGTGATTATTTTCCAGCGCCCCAGCGTCAACAGGTAAGAAAGTCGGTGTTGTCCCGCTGCGAACCGTGGCAATTTTTAGCGTAGTTTCTGCCATTCCGTAAGCAGGACAAAAGGCATCCGCCTGAAAACCGCAGGGCTCAAAAGCTTTGGTAAATCGCTCTAGGGTTTCTTTGTGGATGGGTTCTGCGCCGTTATAGGCCACGCGCCAACTACTCAAGTCGAGCATTTTTTGGCGATCGCCCAAGATTTTGCTTATTTTGCTAGCGCACAAGTCGTAAGCAAAATTTGGCCCGCCGCTGTGGGTAGCTTTGTAGCGCGAAATCGCTTCCAACCAGCACATCGGGTTCTGAATAAACGCCGCTGGTGGCATGAAGTAAGAGGGAATTCCCAGATACAAAGGCTTGAGCAATCCGTCAATTAACCCCATGTCGTGAAACGGGGGAAGCCACGTTACCGCAACGCTTTCGGCATCGTGATCGAAGCCTCGGTGAATGTATTCGATGTTGTACAAAACGTTTGCGTGGCTCACCATTACGCCTTTGGGGGTGGAGGTTGAGCCGGAAGTGTACTGAAGATAAGCTACTTCGTCGTGATGGATGGGTGGCTGCTGCCACTTTTCGCCGTCATCCGAAAGCGCTTCTGCACTCAGCCAGTGCAGCCCTTTGAGTTCTGGCGCTTGTTCGCATAGCTGTTCTAAATTTTCCAGGTGTCGCGCGGGTGCGATCGCAACTGTTGCTCCTGCGTCTTTGGCGATCGCACTAATTTTCGCTAAATTCCGTTTCAGCTTCGGTGGATAGAGGGGAACGGCGATAACTTTGGCGTACAAGCATCCAAAAAAGGCGGCGAGATAGTCCAATCCTGGCGGGAAAAGCAGTAAGGCTCGTTCGCCAGTGACTCCCAATGTCTGAAGTCGCGCGGCGTGCGATCGGGCGATCGCATCTAACTCTCGATAAGTCAAACTGGCGGTTTCAGTTTTTCCGTCTAACAGAAATGTATATTTCTGCTCTGGTTGGTGTAACGCTCTGTTTTGTAGGAGTTCTACTAAATTCGTACAACTTTCGGTGAGTTGGTTTCCCTCAATTCTTGCGTCACTCATCGATTCTTTTTACCTAATAAATCTTGTTTGCAGTACGCCAACCAGTCCCGCCAAATTCTTTCCACATAGACTTTCTGTGAATAGCTTTCGGGCGTTACGAGTCTCTCATCAGCGCGTTTGAGTCTTCAATCCGTGTATTAGCGCTTCTTTTCACGTTTTGTTGTCGATCGGGCTGTTCGGCAAGCGCTCCGGGGCGATTTCAGTCCGAGCCAGCTTCGATATCAGCTTCAGGGGCTTTACCGCTATCGACTTTTAGCATAGTAGGCTAGATGATATTTATTGTCAAGAGTAGTTGAAAAACTTTATTGACTCCTATCCTTCCCTATATGACAATATTTTCTAACTCTTGCCATAGCATTTTAGGCGATCGTTTGTCTAGCCCTGACAAAAAACCATAATAGGCAAGTGGCGTGTAACTCGACAGAGGGGTGAGACCCCCTATCTTAAACTGCAATAAATTTTCATTAGTTAACTCTTGACAGATGCAAGTGCTCTGTTATCTAATTAAGGCACTTTCTCATTAAGCACCCAGTGGCTACTTCCTTTAACCGAGGAAGGTGCCAACCGTGGTCGATCGTCCAGAGCGCCACCGGACTGAGGCTTTCGCCCTCACGCGCCTGCTGTGTTCCCAGACAAAGGCTGCTAGCGACGGGAGAATCGGATCGAACTGCGCCCGACAACAGGGCCGGATATTCCGCAGGTCAGTTTTAGGAGCCAGAGAAGAGCAGCAACGCTCTCACTCACACATTTTGTTGTGCAAGCAACGCAAACCACATATCCGAAGTTCCATTAATTGTTGATTAAATAGTAATGAAGAGATCGCAGAAATTATTAAATAGCCTTGGGCTGGCAGGAGTCGTGTCGGCGGTAGTCGCTGGGCCGGTGTGCGCTTCCAACATCGCGCAGGTGACGGGCGTTCGCCTCAACCCCACGTCAGAAGGCATTGAAATCATCCTAGATACTGAAGATGGAAGACCCCTGCAAGTCTTCAGCGCCAGCTTTGGCGAAACTTTACAAGCTGATGTCATCACCGCTCAACTGCGACTACCGGGGGGAAATGAGTTTCGTCAAGACAAGCCTGCAGCCGGAATTGCTTCTGTCACCGTTACTCCTTTAGATAACAACAGCATCCGAATCAAAGTCGTTGGCGAGAGGGGTCAACCAGTGGCACGGGTGATTCCTAATGCTGCGGGTCTGATTCTCAGCTTAAAACCCACCTCGCAGATGACTGCTCGCCCGCCTGCACCGGCTCCTACAATACAGCGGCCAGGGACACCCGGAGCACCCTTGCCACCGACAGGGCAGCAGGTAGAGATACCCGCAGAACCTTTGCCACCTACAGCGCAGCCACCTGGAACACCCGGAGAATCCTTGCCGCCGACAGCGCAGCCACCTGGGACACCCGGATCACCCTTGCCGCCGACAGCACAGCCACCTGGGACGCCCGGATCACCCTTGCCGCCGACAGCGCAGCCACCTGGGACGCCACCGGCGGGGAGAGACCCGATTGAAATCGTCGTCACTGCAACACGAACCGCAGAAAGAGTGACCAACGTGCCACGCTCTATAACGGTGGTAGACTCCGAAGAACTTCAGCAGCAGGTAGGGCAATCAAGAAATATCGGGGAAGCTCTGGCAAATCAGGTTCCCGGTTTCGCGCCCCCGACTCAATTGACTGCCACTTATGGACAAACTTTGCGGGGTAGGGACGTTTCCGTTCTGATTGACGGCGTGCCACAAACGACCAATCTTCAATCGTTTGGCAGAGAATTTAGAAACATCGATCCTAGCGCGATCGAACGCATTGAAGTAGTGCGGGGGTCTACAGCAATCTACGGCGCTCAGGCTACAGGTGGCGTGGTTAATATTATTACTCGTCGGCCAACTGAGGAAAGGCTAAGTGCTGTTACTGAAGTGGGCGTCAGTAGCGGTTTAACAAACACGGATGATGCTCTAAGCTTTAACGCTCAGCAGACGGTTTCTGGCCGATCGGGCAATGTCGATCTGACGGGCACTGTCTCGCTCTCTAGAAGTGGAGCTTTTTACGATGCCAAAGGCTCGCGCATTCCCTATTTTGAACTCGGCGGAGATAGCAGCACCCTCTTCAACGTGATGGGCAAAGTCGGGGTAGATTTGGACACCAACCAGCGGCTGCAACTAACTGTCAATCACTATCGGGAAACTCAAGATCCCAATGTGATTCCAGACTTTAGTGTTGACGACCAGGAAGGACGGCAAAAAGCCCGCGCCATCCGAACCGGAGATTTGGATATTGACGGGGAAACACCGGGAAATAAAAGTACACAGCTCAACCTCAGTTACACCAACCAAAACCTTTTTGGCAGCAGCCTTCAAAGTCAAATTTACTATCGAACGAATTCCAATGTAAGTGTTCCCTCTGATTTTCGCACGTCCGATTTCTTTGGCCCGTTTGTCGGTGTTGCTCGTTCGCGAGCCGAGAACGAACAAATAGGAGGAAGGCTTGCGGTCACTACTCCTTTATCCAGTGCCGAAAATCTTCGATTAACTTGGGGTTCTGACTATGTTACTGAAGATAGCAAACAGCGTTTCGACCTGTACGACCCAGAGAGAGTTGACGCAAGTGGTGGCAGGGTTTACCGGAAAATTTCCGAGCGTCCTTTCGTCCCTCCTTACACTTACAACAGCCTTGGCTTTTTCGGTCAATTGGAATGGAATATTGACGATATCGTGATTCTAAGTGGGGGGATACGTCACGAACGCGTCGGGTTAAACGTCAATGATTATACCACTTTTAACGATCGCCAGATCGAAGGAGGCGATCGCAAATTTAACGCCACCCTATTTAATACAGGGGCTGTCTATAAAATTAATGACACCTTCAACGTATTTGGCAACTTTTCTCAAGGTTTCTCAGTTCCAGATTTCGGTCGCATTCTCCGCCAACCCCCCGACGATTTTGTGGGAATTGAATCTTCGTTAGAAGTAACTCAACCGCAAAAAGTCAACAGCTACGAAATTGGCATTCGAGGAGGGTGGCGATCCGTGCAAATGTCGCTTGCCGCTTTTTACAATACCTCCGATCTAGGCATCAGTTTTCAACCAGTTGGCAACACAGGTCGCCTGGAACTAATCCGCGCCCCAGAACGCATTTACGGCTTAGAAGGGACTGTGGATTGGCAACCTGCACGAGCATGGTCGATCGGCGGGACTGCTACCTATCTTCATGGCGAATATGAGGAGGACAACCGTTACATCGCCCTCGATAGCAGCAGAATTCCACCCCTCAAGCTAACAGCTTATGTTCAAAACGAAACTTTGCCGGGATGGAACAATCGGTTACAGTTATTATATTCTGGAAATCGCGATCAAGCCTTCAAAGACGGCTCGGATGGCGGCCCGATTAGCAGCTATCTCACACTGGATTACGTCAGCGCGGTTAAAATTGGCTCTGGGCTGCTACAAATCAAAGTCGAGAATTTATTGAATAATCAATATTTTCCCGTGATCTCCCAATACTTAGCTGGATTTGGATCGGACAGCTCTAATTTTCCAGGGAGAGGTTTGACTCTCAGTGTTAATTACCGCCTTAACTGGTAATTACAGATTGCAGGTTTATGAAGTAGATTCAATATCCCCCGTAGGGACACTCCAAGAACCCATTGGTGTCAATTTAAGCTGTTAGTCTGCCAGTCCTCGCGGCCACCCGCTAGTCCGCCAGTCCGCCAGGGGTTGAAACCCCTGTCTAATAGCTAAAGTCCTCTAAAAGAGGACTAATGAGTTGAAAAGTGTTTTTCTCAGTCCTCTTAAGAGCGTTCCACCGGCGTCGCACGCCGGTTATGAATAAAAGAAACAGTAAAGCTAGCCCAAAAGTTGCCATCGATCA
>NZ_JAUBUB010000032.1:0-57254 GCF_036705265.1 Microcoleus sp. B4-C2 | reverse complement strand
GGATGGGCGTCCCGCCCGGCCCAAAAGGACGGGCGGGACGCCCATCCCACAAGAACAATTAAAATTGTAAATTATTTAATTCGCGATCCTAAGAGGACACAGCAAGGCCGTTTCCCTACACCAAAAATAATTAATCGCGCGAGAGATGTAACTATCGCGCGATTAATTTTAGGGAATAGTCAACAGTCAACCATCATTCCGGTGTCACCAGAATTGATATCAACTACATTCTCTGACTACTTGATAGAAATTTTTGCGCCCACAGCTTCAAGCTGTTTCTTCATTTCTTCAGCAGCATCCTTAGCAATAGCTTCCTTAACTGCTTTCGGTGCGGCTTCTACCAAGTCTTTTGCTTCCTTCAGACCCAGACCGGTAATTGCGCGGACTTCCTTCAGAATGGCGATTTTCTTGTCAGCAGGAACTTCTTCCAGCATGACAGTAAATTCAGTTTGCTCTTCTACTGGTTCAGCAGCAGCAGCAGCAGGGCCGCCCATCATCATCATGCCACCTACGGGAGCAGCAGCGCTGACGCCGAAAGCTTCTTCAATTTGCTTGACCAATTCAGAAGCTTCGAGCAAAGTCAGAGACTTAAGTTTTTCCAAGATTTCATCAGTTGCAGTAGACATTCGTTAAACTCCTAGTTCGATTGTAGATTTGGGATTTGGGATTTGAGATTTGCTCATTCATCCTTAGTTTTTCGTCTCCAGTCTTCTATTTATTGCTAAATACTAATGACTGAGGACTAATGACTAATTACTAATGACTTACACAGATGCGCTTTCTGCTTCTGCTTCTGGTTGCGCTTCTGCTTCTGCTTCTGGTTGTGCTTCTGCTGCTACTTCTGCTGAACCGCCGTCTTTTTCAGCATAAGCTTTAAGACCGCGAGCGATCGAAGTAGGAACTTGATTGATACCCACAGCCAACTTGGTTGCGACACCGTTGATAGCGCCAGCAATTTGAGCCATGAGTTGTTCTTTCGACGGCAGATCAGCTAATGCTTTAACATCAGCTTCTTTCAGTACCCGTCCTTCCATTACGCCGCCGCGAAGTTCTGTCTTCTTAGAGACTTTTTGGAATTCTTGGTAAGCTTTAATCGCGCCGCCAATATCTTCTTGCACGAACAGAAATGCCGACGTACCTGTCAGCAATTCTTGTATCGGCTGCCAGGTTTCGTTGCCTTCAACAGCAATTCGCATCAGCGTGTTTTTTGCCACTTGGCAACTGCTGCCTTTCGGACGCAAACGCCGACGCAAATCTGTGATTTCAGCAACAGTTAAGCCCGTGTAGTCAATCACGATCGCCAGTTGAGATTCGCTCAAGGTTTGCTTGAGGTCTGCAATAATCTCATTTTTTACTGCTAAACTTTTGCCCATACTTATTTCACCTCCTTTTAGGATCGAAAATTGCCCGTCAAAAACCCCGACCTTCGAGCCGGGGCAGAGAATTAAAAATTAACAAGTCACAATTAAAAATAGAAAATTTCTAATCTTTGAGTCTTGAGTTTTTATTTCTTCAGCCTCGGCAGGAAATTAAGCGATCGGCACCTGCGGTCTTCAGCTTATTGATTTTTGATTAGGCTATCACGAGAAGGCAGACATAGCAAGGCTATGACGCAAATCTTGTGAGAGATTTACACAGACAGCCGAAGCTGTCTTTTACCTTCTGCCTTCTGCTTAATTCTTTCTACGCAGCATCAAGTTTGGTATCGCGCAGAGCACTGATATCGACTTCGATCGACGGGCCCATTGTTGCGGATACGTACAAACTGCGCCAGTAGCGACCTTTAGCACCAGAAGGACGGTTGCGGTCAACTGTTTCTTGCAAAGCATGAAGGTTGACGAGCAAATCTTCCGCTGAGAAAGCTGCCTTGCCAAACATAACATGAACGATGCCAGTTCGATCGGCACGGAATTCTAGTTTACCACCTTTAAACTCGTTGATCGCCTGAGCAATGTCAGTCGTCACCGTGCCACCTTTCGGAGAAGGCATCAAACCGCGCGGGCCCAATAACCGACCCAATTTTGCCACCAACGGCATCACATCTGGGGTAGCAATCAGGCAATCGAAGTCCATCATGCCCTTCTGAATTTCATCGATCAACTCTTCAGAACCAGCAATATCCGCGCCGGCATTCAGAGCTTCTTTAACTTTTTCGCCCTTAGCAATCACCGCAATTCTGACTACTTGACCAGTTCCTTTTGGTAGCGATACAGTTGTCCGCAACTGTTGGTCAGTATATTTCGGGTCAATTCCCAAACGGATGTGAGCTTCAGCAGCTTCGCCAAACTTAGCGGTTGCTGTTTCTTTCAAAAGTTGCAGAGCTTCCAGCGGTAGATAAGGTCTGTCTTCAACTTTCTTTTGAAGTTCTTGCAGTCTTCGCGATACTTTCTTTGCCATTGTTATCTCCTGGGGTCAGTCGATTTTAGATTTTAGATTTTAGATTTTAGATTGAACCTATCGGACAATCTTAAAATCTATCAGTTTTCGGTTACTAGCGAAGCTTTGCTTCTCCCCCTGAACCGATCGATTTTGGATTTTGGATTTGGGATTTTAGATTGAAGATTTTACCTTCAAAATCCTGAATTACTGACAACTGCCAACTGTCAACTGACAACTGACAAATGACTTCAATCAGCGATCGCCACGCCCATATTTTTAGCCGTTCCTGCCACGATTTTCATAGCAGCCTCAACATCATTAGCATTGAGGTCAGGCATTTTGGTTTCAGCGATTTCTCGCAGTTGAGCCTGTGTAATCGAGCCTACTTGCTTGCGATTAGGTTCTCCCGAACCCTTAGCAATGCCAGCGGCTTTTTGAATCAAAACCGACGCCGGTGGGGTTTTGAGAATAAACGTAAAACTGCGGTCTTCAAAAACCGAAATTTCTACCGGAACCACCAGACCCGCTTGGTCTGCGGTTCTAGCATTGTACTCCTTGCAAAACATCATAATATTGACGCCGTGCTGACCCAATGCTGGGCCGATCGGAGGAGCTGGGTTGGCTTTTCCCGCCGTAATCGCCAACTTAATTACTGCAACAACTTTCTTTGCCATTAGTTAGTTCTGTTTCTGAACCTGATTGAACTCCAATTCTACAGGCGTATCGCGCCCAAAAATCGAGAGTAAAACTTTGAGCTTGTTTCGTTCCGGGCTAACTTCAATCACATCACCTTCAAAATCCTTAAATGGCCCGGAAAGTACCACAACGTGGTCTCCAGTAGACATCGATACTTTGACAACTGGTTCTGATTCCTGAGCGTTTCTGAAGATCCGTTCTACTTCCGAATGACTCAGAGGTAGCGGTTTGACGTGACCCCTGCCGCGCCCGTAGCGGCGTTTCTGCTCTGCCCCGACAAAATTAATTACATTCGGGGTATTCTTGATCACCTGCCACGTATCCTCGTCCATAAACATACGGATGAGTACGTAGCCGGGAAAGATTTTTTCATCTGACTGCCGCCTGGAACCGTCTTTGCCGACTTTGATTGCCGGAGTTTGCGGAATTTCTACTTGAACGATGCGATCGGCAACATCCAAAGTTTGAATCCGCTGCTGCAAGTTTGCCTTCACGCGCTTTTCGCAGCCAGAGGCAACTTGAACAGCATACCAGCGAGCATCAATCTCCGGCACATCTGGCGATGCTGCCTGTCCCGTCGCTTCTGTGGAATACTCAGATTCTTCTGATGCAAAAGTCATGGCCCAAACACCTTTCCCGCGCCCCAGTTAAAGAAGTTATCCACCAAATAGATCAGGCTTGCTGAGAGGATCACCATCAAAAGCACGGCCAAAGACTCGCTGATTAGCTGCTGCCTGCTAGGCCAAACCACTTTGTCGAGTTCTTCTCTAGTTTCCTTAAAAAAACCCGCAGGGTCAAACCCAGGCGCTGTTATTTCTTGAGTTTCTTGAGCTTCGTCTTTTTTCGCCACGATTCAATCCCCCTTGCGATTTTAGATTTTAGATTTTAGATTTTAGATGGTGTGAGTGGCCCGCGGCTCTCAGATTTTGTGACACTAACCACTTACGCCCAAGTCCCAAATCTCAAATCTAAAGCCACGACTTTTTTACAAGCCCAACCAATCAACGGCGTAAATGCTGATCGCCGAAACCGATGATCGAGAAGCCACACCGAGCATTTGTTGATGGCATTTTTTGCGAACCGCCCACAAAAATTAATTCTACCCGAAAGTTTGCGGTTTTGACTGTTGCCAGCCAATAGTCCGGGCGCTTTCGGGCAGAATTTAAAGTTTGGTGATTCAGCGCGCCCTGGAGGACTTGAACCCCCGACATCAGGTTTTGGAGACCTGCGTTCTACCAACTGAACTAAGAGCGCACAGGTGAGGTTGCTGAAATTCGCTTAACCTCTAGATTTCTATTTTAACACAGTGCGCTCGTAAATGGGAAACTTTTTTTGAATTTTTTTAAATTTCCCATGAACCATGAACCAAGGGGAAGCTGGGTGCATTCCTACAGGGAGCGATCGAACCGCTGTTTGACGCGAGTAGCTTTGCCCACCCGATCGCGCAGGTAGTAAAGTTTTGCTCTGCGGACTTTCCCGCGGCGCATCACTTGGATCGTGGCGATGCGGGGCGAGTGAATCAAAAACACCCGTTCCACGCCGACGCCCTGAAACACGCGGCGGACGGTGATTGTTTCATTAATCCCGCCGTTACGCATGGCAATCACAGTCCCTTCGTAGGGCTGAACCCGTTCTTTGTTACCCTCTTTAATTCTTACGCCGACTCGCACTGTGTCGCCGACGTAAATTTCGGGAACTTGTTTATTGAGTTCTTGCTTGACTCTATTTATTTCTTCCGTTTCTATAGAACGGATTATTTCTGCGCCTTTCATGGGATTTACCAAAACTCACAATCCCTTATCATATATCGAAATGCCCGTTTTATGTCAAAAAATTTCTATGTTAGATACCTCTGGGGTCGTATTTCTGCAAGTAGGGGCAATGGCCGCACTGGCCTTGTACGTCGCCGCCAACTTGGGTGCCAACGATGTCGCTAACTCGATGGGGACATCCGTAGGCTCGAAGGCGCTAACGCTGCGGCAGGCAATAATTGTTGCAGGCATACTGGAATTTTCCGGCGCAGTGCTGTTCGGGCAAGGAGTTTCCGAAACTCTCGCCACAGGAGTTGTGAATGCAGAAGTGTTCGCGGCCAAACCGCAAGTATTTTTAATCGGGATGGTGTCAGTGCTGATTGCTTGCGGCTTGTGGCTGCAAATCGCTACCAGTCGAGGTTTGCCGGTTTCTTCATCCCATGCAGTGGTAGGCGCGATCGCGGGTTTTAGCTGTGTTGCAGCCGGAATTAATGCAGTTGATTGGCGAACCATCGGCACTATCTCCCTAACTTGGCTGGCGACACCCATCGCCAGCGGTGCTTTAGCCGCGCTATTTTACAGTGTGGTGAAGTATTCGATTCTCGATCGACCAGATCCTCTATCTCAAATGCGCGAGTGGATACCTTGGCTGAGTGCAGCAATGCTGAGCGTATTTGGGATAATTGTACTGCCGTCTATTGTGGATGTTGCTTTGGTGCAGACAGGGGCGATCGCCGCCGCACACGATCGATTTGGCTGGAATCTGCCCATTCACGATATTGTCATTGGCATTGGGAGTATTGGGGCGATCGTCCTGACACTCACTAGCTGGAAAAAATTAGAATCAGTTGAGAAGGAAGAAGGTTCGGCAGCGGATTTTGTAACGGATGTAACGGATGTAACGGATGCAAGGAATAAGAAAGAGGGAATATTTTCCCACTCTCCCACTCTCCCCCTCTCCCCCTCTCCCCCTCCCCGCCACTCTCCCATCGAGCAACAAATGGCGAGATTTCAAGTCATAAGCGCCTGTTTTGTAGCATTTTCCCACGGTTCCAACGACGTAGGAAATGCAGTTGCTCCCCTAGCTGCGATCGCCTACATCCGGCGCACAGGTTCCTTTCCATCAGGGGATTTCAGCGTACCACTGTGGATTTTAGTCGTTGGAGGCGCAGGAATAGTCATCGGTTTAGCCATCTGGGGCAAAAATGTAATTGCCACAGTAGGCGAAAAAATCATCCAACTGCAACCAAGCGGCGGATTTTGCGCGGAATTAGCCACAGCCACCACAGTCTTGCTAGCATCCCGCTTCGGTTTGCCAGTTTCCACATCCCACGCTTTAGTGGGTGCAGTTGTCGGAGTCGGGCTGATCAAAGCTTGGAAAACAGTACGGTTGCAAACTTTGCTGTCAATTGGTTCGGCTTGGCTGGTGACAATTCCGATCGCAGCAGGTTTGGGTGCTATCATCTTCAGCATCGCCCAATCAATCGATTTTAGATTTTAGATTTTAGATTTTAGATTGAAGAATTGGAGGTAGATTGGGATTTACTGTTGGGTGGGGGCGGGTTTACGAGATGATTGGTCTTAGGCCGAGATTATTGGTAAAACCCGCCCCTACATTCAAATGTCAACAGACTCATCCTTCTGATTGCCTCGGTTGGGATAAACTCGCGAAGGCAAAAGTTTCCAAGCCCCAGCATCTGCACCCCAGTTGCGAAAAATCTTCACAGACGCGAAAATTTTAGCGAAACGCCAATTATAGCAACGCTTCCAGTCAGGAGGCCACTGGGCGGTTTCGTCAGCGGCTTGCAAAGCTCTGACTTCAGCTTCGAGTGCTGCGGCGTGGCGCTGCATGATGATTTCTAGTTGCAAAAAGTGTTCTTCGGGCGATCGCAATTTTTTGACATCCTAACTACAAGGGTGATAAGCTGTTGCGGCATTTAAATTATATGTTAAAGAACAATCAAACTCTTGTGGGGAGTAGGGGTTGGGCGTCCCGCCCGCCCTGAATATACAATTTAAATGCGCGACAGCTTAGACATCTCCAGAAAAGCCAGCTTTGAACAGGCAAGATGCCTGTTCCACAAGAATTATTGGAGATGTCTAATAGTAATTTCCCACATCAAACCCGGTTTCGACGCACAAGCACGCGGGCCGCTCAATCAATTAATTCCTCCTCCAAGCAATGCTTCAGCTTTTGAGCCAGCACCTCAACGTTAGGCTTTCTCAGCATAGTCAGATGATTCCCAGGAACTCTAATCACCTCTACTCTTTGGGTCGTTAATTCACTCCAGCCAAGAGTCGGATCTTGATGATTCATGCTTAGCTTTTCCCTTGATCTAAAAAGAGTAATTCGCTGCGGATAAATTTTCGGTACATAGCTGAGAGTTGCTTGACTGTTAGCCTGAAATACAGTAAACATCGAAGGAATTGCCAGCTCGCGCCAGCTTCTTTCTTTTGACTCCTGAGATAGGATGCTAACCATAACAGCCTGTTTCCAATTCCAGCGATGCAAAAAATTAGCTGCCAAATTAAGCATCTTATTTAATGTCGGAAATTTGGCAAAAATACCGCCACTGTGAATATTTTCAGCAGCAGCCACCAAACGAAAATAATCTACTATAAAAGGCCAGATAGAGCGCGAAACAGTAGTTAGTATAAACTTGCAACCGTCCCAAAAAGAAGGTTTGTTAGCAGAAATCGGCGCTAAAGTATCCAGCACAGCAAGCAAAGCCACTTCATCCCCCGCTGCGAGCAACTGTTGAGCCATCTCAAAAGCAACCAAACCTCCAAAAGACCAGCCTCCTAAAAAATAAGGCCCTTTTGGTTGAACGGTACGCAAGGCTGCGATGTAGTCAGCCGCCATGTCTTCAATGCTAGTTAACGGAGAGCTTTCGCCGTCAATACCCTTTGGTTGCAGCCCGTAAAACGGTTGATTTTCTCCTAGCCCAAAGGCTAACTCGACATAAGGAAATACGACGCCAAAGATGGGATGGACGCAGAAGAACGGGGAATTTTTACCGCGAGGTTTAATTGCAACTAAAGGCGACCATTCCAGAGATTTTGTTTCTGAATATAGCAAATCGGCTAAACCTTCAATTGTCGGATTTAAAAAAAGAGCAGATAGCGGCAACTCGCGCTGAAATTGCTGGTTAATCTCATTGATGAGGCGGATTGCCAGCAGGGAATCTCCACCCAAATCGAAGAAGTTATCGCGAATGCCAACGCACTGTGCGTTAAGGATTGTGGCCCAAATTTTGGCGAGGGTTGACTCGGTTGGTGTGCGAGGTGCAATGCAGCTTTTATCTATTGAATTGCTAGTTAGAGTTCCCGGTACAGGTAGGCGCAGGCGGTCGATTTTGCCATTGGGAGTTAGGGGCAGAAAATCCATCGCCACAAAAGCACTGGGAATCATGTAATTGGGCAGTTGTTGTTTGAGGAAATGACGTATTTCATCGGGGTTAAGAATCGGGTGATTGGCGACAACATAAGCAACTAGGCGCTTATTCCCAGACAAATCATCCACAGCAACCGCCGCTGTTTCTTTGACGGCTGGATGCTGAACCAGCAGCGCTTCAATTTCTCCCAATTCTATTCGATAACCGCGAATTTTTACCTGTTCGTCAGTGCGCCCTAAAAACTCAATATTGCCGTCGGGAAAATAGCGCGCTAAGTCACCAGTTTTATAAATTCGTTCTCCTGCTTTCTGGCTAAACGGATTAGCAATAAATCGCTGGGCGGTTAATTCGGGGCGGTTCAGGTAGCCTCGCGCCAATCCGCTGCCGCCGATGTATAATTCACCGGGAATGCCAACGGGTACAGGCTGTAAATTTTCATCTAAAATATAGAGTTGAGTGTTAGCTATTGGGCGGCCGATGGGCGGTTTTTTGCTATCGCCAATTTCGGCAAAACTTGACCATACTGTCGCTTCTGTAGGGCCGTAAGCGTTAAAAAATCTGCGCCTGGAAGCCCAGCGTTTAACAATCTCCGGGGAACAGGATTCGCCAGCACAAATGATTGTTTGCAGTGCGGGAAGTTCGGCGTTTGGAAGGACAGCTAGCAGCGAGGGCGGGAGGGTAGCGTGGGTAATAGCATTGTCCTGCAAAAATTCGATTAATGTTTGTCCGGGCAACAAAGATTCTTTCTTGGCACAGTAAAGTGTTGATCCGGTTCCCAAGGCCATGGCAATCTCAAAAATTGAGGCATCAAAACTCAGGGATGCGAATTGCAAAATGCGGTGATTTGAGTTTAAGTTAAAAGCTTCTATTTGAGCTAGGGCTAAGTTGTAGAGTCCCCGATGTTCGATTAAAACGCCTTTGGGTTTTCCGGTTGAACCAGATGTGTAAATGACGTAGGCTAGGTTTTCTGGTAGGATATTTGTAGTTGGGTTTTCTGGGCTTTGTCGGGCGATAATTTCTCTGTCGGAGTCCAAACATACTACTGAAAAAACTCCGTAATTTTCCGGCTGCGTCAAGTTTTTTGCAAGGTGCTGCTGAGTTACCAAAATCGACACCTGAGCATCTTCTAACATGAAGTTAAGTCGCTCTTGAGGATAAGTTGGATCTAAAGGCAGGTAGGCTGCGCCTGCTTTGATAATGCCTAGCAATCCGACGATCGCATCTAAGGAACGTTCTACACAAAGGCCCACTAAAACTTCTGGTGCTGCTCCCAATTGCTGCAAGTAACGTGCAAGTTGGTTGGCTCGGCTGTTGAGTTGGCGGTAGGTTAACTGCTGGTTTTCAAAGACGGCGGCGACAGCATCGGGCGTTAGCGCGACTCGCTCTTCAAATAGCTGATGGAAACACTGGTTTTGCGGATAATCTCTCTGAGTGTCATTCCAATCGATTAATAATTGCTGGTATTCTGGCGCTGTCAGCAAAGCCAAGTCGCTGAGGTGCTGTTTGGAATTGGCAACAATGGCTTCGAGTAGCGTTTGGAAATGTCCCGCCATGCGCGCAATTGTGCCGCTATCAAATAAATCTGTGCTGTAAACAAATTGCCCTTGAATACTTCCTGCATTTTCCCACAAGTGGCACTCTAAATCAAGCTTGGCGGTTCCTGCGTCAAAGTCGATCGCCTCTCCAACGATTCCCGGCAATTCTAGCGCTGCTACAGGAGTGTTTTGCAGGCTGAAACTAACTTGAAATAGGGGGTTGCGGCTCAACTCGCGATCGGGGTGCAATTCCTCAACCAACTTCTCGAAGGGCAAATCTTGGTGGGCGTAGGCTGCCATTGCGACGTTTTTTACCCGATGCAATAGTTCCCGAAAAGTTGGGTTTCCTGATAAATCTGCACGCAGCACTAAACTGTTGACAAAAAAACCGATTAATGCTTCTATTTCGCTCAGGTTGCGATTGGCGATCGGCGTTCCTACTGCAATATCTACTTGTCCTGTATAGCGGTACAGCAAAGTTTGAAAAGCGGCTAGTAGAGTGATAAATAAAGTCGCGCTTTCTTGCTGGCTCAATGACTTTAGCGCCTCGCTCAAAGCAGGTGATAGTGTTATAAATTGTTTAGCGCCGCGGTAGGATGGAACGGCTGGTCTTTGCCTGTCGGTTGGTAGATTGAGTGTGGTAATTCCGTTTAACTGCTGCCGCCAATAAGCTAACTGGGTTTCTAATACTTCGCCCTGCAACCATTCGTGCTGCCATTCTGCAAAGTCGGCGTACTGTACGGGCAGTGCTGGTAAGTGCGAGATCCCATTTTTTACAAATGCTGTGTAGAGCGTTCCCAGCTCTCGAATTAGCACTCCAATCGACCAACCATCAGCCACAATATGATGTAAATTCAGCAACAATATATGTTCTGTTTCACTGAGTTGTAACAGCGTTACTTTGAATAACGGCCCAGTGGCTAAATCGAAAGGGCATTGCGCTGCATCGGTTGCGAATTGCAGCGCTGCGGTTTCTTGCTGAGTTGGCGATAGATTTTGTAAGTCGATTGTGGGGAGGGATACGGTTAGAATGGGAGCAATAATTTGTACGAGTTCCCCTTCCAAAATCGTAAAAGTGGTGCGTAAAGTTTCGTGCCGCTGCACAATTTCGTTGAAGGTTTGCTCTAAGGATCTTAAGTTGAGAAAACCTGTTAAGCGGAGTGCTGTTGAGACATTGTAGAAAGGATTGTCCGGTGCTAATTGATTGAGGAACCAAAGCCGCTGCTGGGCAAACGAGGCGGGAAAGACAAAGACTTCTGTTTCTTGCTGCATATTTATCGAAATTGCACCCGTTCTACCGCCCTAATTTTTATTTACTTTCTTGATTAAAAGATGATAGCTTCATCCGCCGACTGTCCCGAGAAATCGCCACTAAAGCAGGAGCTTTAATATTAGCATCGCTCTCTTTTAAATTCTCCACAATCTTAGATAATTCTGCAATTGTCGGCGCTTCAAAAACCCGGCGCAAAGGTAACTCTACCGCGAAAGCATCTCGCACTCTCGAAACAAGCTGAGTCGCCAGCAGCGAATGGCCTCCTAATTCAAAGAAATTGTCCCGGATACCCACTCGCTTTATCCCCAAAACCTCAGCCCAAATTTTCACTAAAACTTCCTCAATAGAAGTATGAGGCGCAACATAACCGCCAGCCCATTCTAACTTAATTGGCTCCGGTACAGGCAAAGCGAGGCGATCGACCTTTCCGTTAGCCGTCACAGGTAGCGACTCCAGCACCACAAAAGCCGACGGAACCATATATTCCGGCAGTTTTTCTGCTAGATAAGCCTGCAACTGTGGCACTAATTTACGCGCTGCTTTAGCTTGTAAGGGATTGTTAGCATAAGAGCGCCAAGGACGCAAGTTATCGCTTCTAGTTTCTCGCACAAAATCTCTGGTTTCGCCCCGTGAAAACACTACATCGTAGCGCCCTTGACTGTCGGAATTAGACCAACTAATATTAACATTATACGGAACTTCCAAAGCATACCACGCTTCGGGATCTACTCCTAAATCCTCGACTTTTTCCACGGCTTTCTGCAACTGACCTGCTGTGGGAAATTTATCGACAACAGACAGCAATTCTGCCGCCTTAACTGCTGCCATTACCCGCGCATTAGGCACATTAGCAATTCTTAAAACATCGAGTTGATTTTGCAATAATATTTCTTGCACCTTGGTAACAGTCAGATTCTGATTTTCAGCCGACCAATCCAGCCGTTTTGATCCCCCCTGCCCCCCTTGAAAAGGGGGGTTCTGAAGCTGTGTTTTGTCATAAAAGTTAGAGACACTTCTTAGCCCCCCTTCATAAGGGGGGTTGGGGGGATCTGTTTCAGACGCAATATGCAGAATAGCATTGTACCGAAAATCAGTTAACTCATTGTGGTAACTACCGCGAATTAATTGAATTTCTACGCCACAAATCTGCGGAAAGCGCTGCTTTAATGCGCTAAAAAAATCTGGTTCAATAACTAACTCTGTTTCTTGAAAAATTTGCATTTGTACTCGCTGATGCAACTGTTCGCCCGCGAGAGAAGGTTCGGCTTGATACAGTTGTACCGAAGCGTGAAAAGCTGCCAGCAACGGCAAGCTGCGGACATCTCCGATGAATATAAAGCCGCCGGGAGCAGTTGCTTTCACCGCACCTTCTAGCACCTGCACGAGATAGTCGATATTCGGGAAATATTGCACGACAGAGTTGAGAATTACTGCGTCAAAAGCTGCTGTCTCTACTCCTTCAAAGTCTGTCGCCATTTTCTGAAGCAGCGTTACATTAGTTAACTCTTGATTTGCCAAGTGCT
Source organism: Microcoleus sp. B4-C2 (assembly GCF_036705265.1). Lineage (NCBI taxonomy): Bacteria > Bacillati > Cyanobacteriota > Cyanophyceae > Oscillatoriales > Microcoleaceae > Microcoleus > Microcoleus sp. B4-C2. The sequence continues at coordinate 44,702 of NZ_JAUBUB010000032.1, read as the reverse complement.
GCCGAATATAGTTGAGCGAAATAGGTGAAAAGTCTGTTCCGCAATATTGAGTGCAGCGAGAGGCAATTTGGAACAGCAACAAACCTGTGCCGCAGCCAATTTCTAACACTCGGCTAGGCTGCAAAGCTAAAATTTGGGCGGCTTGATTGTTCGCCCAGTCGCGCATCTCTTCTGCTGGGATTGGCTGATTAGTATAACTGCTATTCCAGCCGACAATATTAAATGTAGGATCTGAGTCAACAGCAGGTTGATTGTAAGTTTCATTGTAGAGCATTTGCCACTGGAAAACTTGTTCGTCCTGCAATTGCATTATTTGGTTTTTTTCGCTAGCACTACTATATTCTGGATTCAGGGCAATATAAGCTACTAAACGTTTATCTCCCTGTCCATCTTCGGAAGTTGTTACTACAGTTTGCTGAACCGCCGGATGTTGAGTTAATACTGTCTCGATTTCTCCTAATTCGATGCGGAAACCGCGAATTTTTACTTGTTCGTCAATGCGTCCTAAAAATTCAAGGTTGCGATCGCCTCTGTAGCGCACTAAGTCGCCGGTTTTGTAAATTCGCTCTCCTGAATTTGGTTTCAACTGAGATGTTGCACCATTATCGAGAACAGGCAAGATGCCTGTTCCACAAGAGATGAATTTTGTTGTGGAACAGGCATCTTGCCTGTTCCTAAACAAGTCATTGAGAATGGTGCCTGAATTTGGTTTAAAAGGATTGGAAATAAATCTTTCTGCGGTTAAATCGGGGCGGTTGAGGTAGCCGCGAGCGAGTCCGTTTCCGCCGATGTACAATTCGCCAACAACGCCGATCGCCACTGGCTGCAAATATTTGTCTAATATGTAGATTTGAGTGTTAGCAATGGGGCGGCCAATTGTCGGGGCGATGTCTGTTTGCTCTGTTGCAGGAATATAACCGGAAGTTGTGACGACGGTGTTCTCGGTTGGGCCGTAATTATTTACTAGCTTAAATGGATGGGATTTTAAAGGATGTTGTTGCAGTTTTTCGCCGCCTGCGAGCAAGATTCGCAACGCTGTATTTTGAGGCCAATCTAATAGCAAAACTTTCTCGGCTAAAGGTGTTGGCAAAAAGCTAATTGTAATTGTTTTTGATACTAACCAGTTTTGCAGTTTTTCAGGATCTCGCCTGATGTCATCTTCTGGAAAGTAGATGCTAGCTCCTGCGGCGAGATAAGGCCAAATTTCCCACCCGCAAGCATCAAAGCCGATCGCTGCAATTTGCGTTGCTCGATCGCCCGCTGACACCCCAAACTCTCTTTGATGCCAAAAAACGAGATTTAACAAGCTCCCGTGCTCAATTTCCACTCCTTTCGGCTTTCCCGTGGAACCGGAGGTGTAAATCGCGTAAACCAGATTTTCGGCTGTGACTGCGCTGGTGGGATTGTCGGCGATTTCTTGGGAAATCATCTCCCAGTCTGTGTCTAGAAAAACAACCCTTGGATGGTGAATTTTATCATCTGACTGTGTTTCTAAATTTTGCACTTCGCCATCATCCACCAGGGAATAAATTCCCTGGCTCATAGCTGAAGTCGGCTGAAGCCGACTGGAAACTTGTCCTCCGACCGTCGTCTTTAGACGACTTTCGCTATTAGACAGGGAATTTATTCCCTGGCGGGTAAGCAATACTGACTGTGTTTCTAAATTTTGCACTTCGCCATCATCCACCAGGGAATAAATTCCCTGGCTCATAGCTGAAGTCGGCTGAAGCCGACTGGAAACTTGTCCTCCGACCGTCGTCTTTAGACGACTTTCGCTATTAGACAGGGAATTTATTCCCTGGCGGGTAAGCAATACTGACACTTGAGCATCTTTTAGCATAAAGCTCGATCGCTCAGCAGGATAGCTCGGATCTAAAATTAGGTAGGCTCCTCCCGCTTTCAGGATACCCAACATCCCCACGATCAGATCGAGCGATCGCCCGCAGCAAAGCCCGACTAAAACTTCCGCCCCAACCCCCATTTTTTGCAGATAACGTGCTAGTTGGTTGCTGCGTAGATTTAGCTCTCGATAGGTGACTCGCTGATCTCCAAATACCAGCGCCACCGCATCCGGTGTCCGATCGGCCTGCATTTCAAATAGCTGATGAATGCACAAATCTTGCGGATAATCCGCCTGAGTGTTGTTGCATTCAACTAACAAATGATAACGCTCTTGGGCGCTCAAATATTGCAAGTTTGCTATGCGCTGTTCGGGATTTGTCACAATGCTTTCTAACAGAGTTTGAAAATGCCCGATCAGGCGCGCAATCGTAGCTTCATCAAATAAATCGGCGCTGTAAATAACCATGCCGCTGATGCCCTCCGAGCTATCAACCCACAGCTTATTGCTGGGCGATTGGTTGCTTCCCGAGCTGTCGGGCGATCGCTCCCACAAATGAAACTCCAAATCAAACCGCGCTGTACCCACATCTAACTGCTGCGGGCTGAGTGTTAATTCTGGCAATTCTAACCGATTCCCCGGCGCGTTTTGCAGCGCAAACGCCACCTGAAATAAGGGATTTTGGTTCAACGCGCGATCGGGGTGCAGTTCTTCTACTAACTTCTCAAACGGCAAATCTTGGTGAGCGTAAGCTCCTAATGCTACCTCTTTGACTCGGTTTAAAAGTTCCCGAAAAGTTGGATTTCCCGACAAATCGGTACGCAACACCAAACTGTTGACAAAAAACCCGATTAATGCTTCTATTTCACTGCGGTTGCGATTGGCGATCGGCGAACCTACAACAATATCTTCTTGCTGCGCGTAATGGTAAAGCAACGTTTTAAAAGCTGCCAGCATTGTCATAAACAGCGTCACTCCTTCGCGCTGGCTCAACGTTTCTAAAGCCTCGCTCAGTTGTTTTGGCAGTTGCAAAAATTGCCTTTTGCCTCGGTAACTTTGAATTGCTGGCCTGGGTCTATCCGCAGGCAAATTTAGCATAGAAATGCCGTTTAACTGCTGCCGCCAGTAAGCAAGCTGCGTTTCTAAAACTTCCCCTTGCAGCCATTCGCGCTGCCATTTTGCAAAATCAGCATACTGGATCGACAAAGCCGGTAAAGGCGAAGGTTTTTCGCTAGCAAATGCCGTGTAAAGTGCGCCTAATTCCTGAATTAGCACTCCGATAGACCAACCATCGGAGACAATGTGGTGCATATTCAGCATTAGTAAATATTCGGCATCATCTAACTGCAATAATGTGACTCGCAGCAACAAGTCATTGGACAAATTGAAAGAGCGTTGAGCTTCCTGGGCCGTGAGCCTGTTTGCTTCAGTTTGTCGAGATTCCTTGGGCAAGTTTCGCAAGTCCACTACATTAATCGGGAGGTGGAAAGCTGCAGCTATTCTCTGAACAGGTTGCCCCGAAACTACTGCTAAAGTCGTGCGTAAAGCTTCGTGGCGGCGCACAATTTCATTGAAGGTTTGTTGCAGCGCCGAAAAATTGAGCGAACCAGTCAAACGCAATGCTGCGGGAACATTATAGAAGGGATTGTTCGGGACTAATTGGTCGAGAAACCACAAGCGCTGCTGTGCAAAGGAAAGCGGTAGATTTCCGTCCCGCCCCCTAGAAACAATCGGTGTAGAAGTTAAACTAGAAGTACGATTAGCTGCTTTTAAAAAAGAAATAATTTCGGCTTTTTTATGAGAAATTTCTGCCCGTAGTTCTGGTGTAATAATTCCTTCGGGAGCGTTGCAGCGCAGGCGCTCGCCCTCAACAAAAATATTAATATCTAGACTGCGAAGGTAAGATAAAAACTCAACTAACTCAACCGTGACAGAATCTCTTGCATTTGGCGATGAACTCGATATTTTTGGATCGGGCATTTTGAGTCATCCTGTGATTACTTTTGCAAATATAAAAGAAATTCTACCAGCGCACAAGTTAAGAGCTTAACTTACCGCTTGCCGACTGTGGTCTAACCTGAGTATGATTCTGTGTGAATCCGCAACCCAAATTCTACCCAAGGTTTCAGCTTATGCCGTTCATGCCCTTCAATTTCCTGTTCCTATGGCTGGTGGGACTGCTGTCCGTCGGGGTACTTGGCGGAGGTATATACATTATTTACGAATGGTACATCGGCGCACTTGTAGGGATTGCCTACTTAGTCAGCGGAGTCTTGATGCTTCTTTGGTCTGTTGGCGGCCGCTTTATCAGTTTGCCACTGTTTCGCCGCCCCGGTGCTGACGAACCGAAGCCGACGCGGACGGGTACGGTGCAGCGGGTAGAGAGGCCTGATGGCACTATTTTACAAGTAGAATTCTACGGCCCAGAGGACGGACAGCCGATTATTCTCTCACATGGTTGGGGGCCGAACAGTATGGTTTGGTATTACGCGAAACGGCAACTAAGCGATCGCTACCGAGTGATTGTTTGGGATCTTCCAGGCCTGGGAAAATCCACTCGACCAAAAAACAGCGACTACTCCCTAGAAAAATTTGCCCGCGATCTTGAAGCCGTCATTGCCATAGCAGGAAATAAACCTGTTATCCTACTCGGACACAGCATCGGCGGCATGATTACTCTAACATTCAGTCGGCTTTTCCCAGAACTTCTCGGTAGTCGAGTAGCTGGTTTAATTCTGGTAAATACGACTTATACTAATCCCGTCAAAACCGCTATTTTTAGCGGTTTATTACGTGCTTTGCAGAAGCCGCTGCTCCAACCTATGCTCTATCTCACCATAGCTCTTGAACCCATTATGTGGGGAATGACTTGGCTGAGCTATCTCAATGGTTCACTGCACATCAGTGTAGAATTATCGGGATTTAAAGGCACGGAAACGCGCGGTCAATTAGAGTTCTCCGCTTTCTTATCAGCCTTGGGTTCTCCCGGCGTTCTCGCTCGCGGCACACTGGGAATGCTCAAATATGACGAAACAAAAACTTTGCCATCAATTGACATTCCTGTGTTGGTGATATGCGGCGATTCAGATATCGCCACTACCCCCCCAGCTAGCCTGCGAATGAAAGCAGAATTACCTCAAGCAGAGCTAGTTACTATACAGAAAGGAGGACACATGGCATTAATCGAGCATAACCAGCAGTTTGCAGATGCTGTCAGGGCATTCTGCACAGAAATTTCGTGATTTTTAGCTGCCGTCAACCTCACTGGTAAAACCTGCCCCACCCAATCCAAAATACAGCAAATAATTCATTCTCCGGGGTGGGTTTTACCAACAATAACAGCCAACAATTAACAATAGACCTCTTGCAAAAGTCTGGAGGCAAAAGAAGCTGCACCAATAAACTCAGCTTAGAATATCAGGTCTTGATAACACTGGAATAGCTGGACTTTATAATTTTGAAATCAATCAAGTTCAAAAGATTCATAATTTTTGGATCGGGCATTTTGAGTCATCCTGTCATTACTTGGGCAAATCAATAAAAGAAATTCCACCGGCGCACAAATTAAGAGCCAGGACTTACGGAAGTGTCACAATTAGTAAGGTGCGTCAGATCCGAAACCCTTGATAATCCGTTTATAATCAAAGTTTGACGCACCCTACAAGTCGATTCGAGCGTGCTATTGCAACTAAGTAGGCTGCGATCGCACCCATCGGGCGGTTACGCGATCGTAAGAAGGCGGCGCGGAGGATCGTCGCAAAAAAAGTGAGGCTATCCTACCTGAACTTCCTGCTCAGTTTGAACCTTTGCTAAAGCCGCTTTGAGATTTGCTTCAATCGACTCCACCTCACCCCAATGCTGGCAGTAAACTAGCAGCTTGCTACCTCTCTGAAGGATGAGATTTTGATTCTAGGTAGCTAGACATCAGGCATTGCTTTCTAAATCTTGGCTTTGAAAAATAGCAGGTGTGTCAAACTGTGTCCAGGAAAGATGGCAGCGCGATCGGCAAGCAGTAGTAGCGCAACATCGCCCCTCGTTCCATAAATTGCTCCATCACCAGCAATCTTTACTGATTACTTTCAAGTATTGCCTTCGCCTGCAAAAGTCCTTGAATATTCGTGCCGCGATCGCTGCTAGCTGTTAAATAGATGGGTTCACCCTTGGAGTTAAAGGATACCCTCGCATCTTTAACATTAAAACCTCGCTGTGGTATGATATACACGAATAGAGCAAGATAGTGATTAGAATGCTGATCAATAATCAAACTGGGATAAATTTAGTGGGTTTGAGCGATCGCCTAGAAATCACGCCTCACAGGAATAGCGATCGCCTACAGCAAACCCTTTCACAGATAGATAATTGAGGCGATCGCCTAAAAATCAAGACTCACAGGAATAGCGATCGCTCACCGCAAACCCTTTAGCAGATAGATAATTGAGGCGATCGCCCAGAAATCACGACTTACAGGAATAGCGATCGCATACCGCAAAACCTTTAGCAGATAGATAATTGAGGCGATCGCGTTTGAATTAGAGTTAAAATCTATAGTAATTTATGGTTAACGCCAAAATTACAATGTAATTGAGTAGGAACCGTATAATGGCACTGACCTTTCAAAAGCTAGAGCTAGGAAGAAGCTTAGACGTTTTTCCAGATCAGGCTCGTAACACGGGTTATCTAAGCCCCAATAATTGGGATGATTACGGTCATAAGACCTTATTTAACCTCACAATCTTTGATGAGCAAGGTAATGAGCAGACTATCGGTAACATTAAAATAGGCTTTGTTGGTCAAGATGGGGGATGGACTCAAGAACAAATTCCAGAGCAATTTGAGGTGTTGCCCGAAAATTTTTATTCTCTTGGTCAGGATGCTGATTACTACAAAAATGTAGTAGAAAAACTTTCTCAAAAAATAACTATTAATGTTCTCACTGCTCTCGGCGATGTTGTAAATGATTCTAATCGCCTTCAACTTGCTGAAAACAAAGGAGCTTTTCAGACTTCTTTACTTAGGTTTGTGAACCGCACGTCCATTGACAATCAGTTCAGAAGAATTCTGCGCCATGAAGCCGAACTAACTGAATATAATTTCTCCTATGAGAAGGAGGCTAATGCTCGTTATTCAGGAATAAGGGTCGAGTTTACTGTTAAGCCAAATACTAAACCTTCTTCTAATATCCATATACTAATTGGTCGTAATGGAGTAGGAAAAACAACCCTGCTGAATAATATGGTTAATGCACTTCTTCCTGAGAAGGGTGCGATAGAGGAAACTGGCTGTTTTTATACTCCATCACAATCGAATGGAACTACAACAATCAATGATGATTACTTTGCTGGTGTTGTTTCTGTTTCATTTAGTGCTTTTGATCCTTTTACTCCTCCCGATGATCAGCCTAATGCTAATGCTGGAATGCGCTACTACTATGTAGGGTTAAAAAAGCGCTTGGATCAACAAGGTCAGGAGACTTTGGGTCTGAAAAATAAAGATGATTTGTGTAGCGATTTTACAAGCAGTCTAAAAATATGTTTTGCGTTAACAGCGAAGAAAGCCCGTTGGATAAATGCGGTTAAGACGTTAGAGTCAGATTTTAATTTTGCTGAAATGGATTTGTGTGACCTTAATAACGTATATGCGGCGGATCAATCCGACAATCAACAGACGTTTTCTGAAAAAGCAACAGCACTTTTCCAACGAATGAGTTCAGGTCACGCCATTGTACTTTTAACCGTTACAAAACTGGTTGAAACGGTCGAAGAAAAAACCTTAGTTCTGCTTGATGAGCCTGAAAGTCATCTTCATCCACCATTATTATCAGCATTTACGCGAGCGTTATCTGATTTGCTGGTTAATCGTAATGGTGTAGCGATTATCGCCACCCATTCGCCAGTGGTGTTACAGGAAGTACCTAAATCCTGCGTTTCGATACTCCGAAGAACTAGGCTTATTACAAATGTTGATAGACCAGAAAGTGAGACATTTGCAGAGAATGTAGGGATTTTAACGCGAGAGGTTTTCGGATTAGAAGTTTCCAAATCTGGATTTCACCACTTATTGGCGAACTCTGTTGCTGAAGGAAAGAGCTACGAAGAAGTAGAACAAGAATATCACGGTCAACTTGGTTTTGAGGGAAAAACTATTTTACGCTCAATGATAATGGTTAGAGATTCGCAATCGGGGGCTATCAAATGAGATATTTAGCTGCACCAAATGACGACCCCCAAACAGTGTACGAAATATGTATCAACAGCATTAAAGATTGTAATTTACGCGCCCGACTCAATAATGTAACTAACAACATTGTTTGTGCAGCAACGGATTACAAGCAAAAGGCTAAGGCTCAACTGCTTTATTCTATTCCCCAAAACAACTGCAGAAATGATGAAATCGCTTTAGGCGAAGTGACTAAAGAGGAACTCAAAGATGTTTACAGCTTACAAATGGTGGGAAGGGCAAAACCAGCAAGGGCGATCTATGACTCGTTGTTATCGCAGTCTCCTTTAGGTAAATGTCCATTTTGTGGCTTTGGTCAAGCTTCTACTTTAGATCATTACTTGCCTAAAGCTAAATATCCTCAATTCTCGGTTCTCCCATTTAATTTAGTACCATCCTGTAAAGATTGTAATACAGGTAAAAGCACGGCAATTGCGACTACAGCAGAAGGGCAAAGCCTGCATCCCTATTTTGATCATCAGAATTTTATTGATGATCAATGGCTCCATGCGGAGGTAATACAAACGATACCTGCAATTATTCGCTTTTTTGTTAAAGCTCCAGAACACTGGGATGATATATCTAAAACACGAGTTCAGTCGCACTTTACAGCCTTTAATTTGGCTTCACGATATTCATTGGAAGCTGGCAATCAACTTGCTTGCCTAAGATATTTGTTAGTTGATTTTCATAAGTTAAGGGGGATAAATGGCATAAGACAACATTTAACTAGAGAAGCCCAGTCTTATTTTTGTCTGCATAGTAATTCTTGGCAAACAGCTATGTTCCAAGCTCTTGTAGCAAGTGATTGGTATTGTGATGGTGGCTTTCAATAATAGATGGTTGGCTTAGTTTTTGAGGTTTGATACGTTATAGGCAATTGCAAAGACAAATAATTGTGAAGCAATCGCCTAAAAATCACGACTCACAGTAATAGCTATCGCAGATTGATTAAACTTGACCGATCGCTTTCACCGCAGCCAGATACCGCTCCTTCACATTTTCGTAGTCTAACTCCTCCGCAATCCCTTCCTGACTACCGCGTTCAATCATATCGGCATGACGCTGTAGTGTGGTTCGGTCTGGTATTCGGTGAGTAAAGGGCGCGATCGCTGATCTTGTAGGTTAAGTGCGATCGCCCAAAACTCACGACTCACAGGAATAGCGATCGCTTTAGGGTGAGTTAATGAAATGTAACGCTCCTTATTTTTGTTTGAACGAAAGCATTCTGTTCGGAAATGTAGGGAGTGAGAGATTTTCCAAGCACATCAAGGTAAAAACTTCGCTACACAATCGATCGCACCACTCCACCCTCAACTCGCAGGGCTGCACCATTAATCGCAGAAGCTAAGGGACTAGCAACAAACGCAACTAACGCAGCAACTTCTGACGTTGAAGCAAATCGCTGAATTAGCGAAGATGGACGCATCTTAGTGCGTAGGTTGGGTTGAGGAACGAAACCCAACATTTTCGCTACAATTTTCCTTAACTGAACCGTATTGTTTTATACCCTATTTTTCTTCTTAGTTTTAATGTCCCGAACTAAAGAAGAATCTTTGATAAATGGATAATAAAGCTTGTCCCCTTGCCCTCTGCACTTTCAACCGCAAGTGTCCCTTTATGGGCTTCAATAATACTCTTTGCTAAAAATAATCCTAATCCCCAGCCGGTTTGTTCCTCAGCACAAATGGTTCGACGAAATTGTTGAAATAGGATGGATTGAGCGTCTAGGGCGATCGGATCGCCTTCATTATGAATAGTAAGGCTGATCTGCGTTTCAGTTTGCTGGAGCGTGAGTGTAATCGGCGTACTAGGCGCACCATATTTCACAGCGTTAATTGCTAAATTTTCAATCACCCGCCGTATTTCTTTACGGCTGCAAAAAGTCCTCATATCAGACTCAGATACTACAACAAACCGATCTCCATACGCAAACCTCAAATCTTCTACCACCTCTTGGACTAGCTTCACAAAATCGCATTCTTCAAATTCAATCTTTAAGCTCTGCCCTGCCCGCAGCCGACTCGCATCCAGCAGATTTTGAATCATCGAATCCAGCCGATTGATCGCACTGAGCATCCTCGCCGCCACATCGACATGGCTGTCTCCTCGTTCAAGCCGCCGCAGAGTTAGTTGAGTTCCCATTTTTACGACATTGATGGGATTTCTGAGATCGTGAGTTAGCGTCACCATAAATAATTCTTGAATATCTCGCAGCGTTTCGGAGAATTGAGTGGCCGCGTCATTAACGGCTTGCTCAATGGAGCCGATAATAATGTCTCTATCCTCCACTCCTAAAGGTGCTTCTTCTTCTAAAACTTGAAATATTACTTGACGGAGGAGGTGATACTCGAAAATTAGGTGAGTCATGGAGTAGTCAGCATACCCCGCCCGTTCCTGCCCATGCAGCTTGCCAATCCGCGTACTTTCTACCTCGTCGGCTGTGATTCGGGCAGATGTCCTGACAATTCTGTTTGAGAGTTCATCTACCAGTTGGTTTAAGTACAGAGGTAGGGAATCTTGCAAGACAAGAGAATTTTGATGCGTTGATGCACCGACTTCATCACGCGCCCGCTTCTCCCACATCCCCATAATTTTTTCAGCATTTTGTTTAAGACGGTCAGACGCTTGGTTGGACATCGTTTATGATTTTCTGGATGAGTGGCTGTTGAGAGAACTTTTTCTCCCTTATTTGTAATGCCCCGCAAGCAGTTTTGCAAGTATATAAGCCGCCTCAGCCTCTAAGGAATGAGAATTAAATAACTTAGAATTTTGATGGTTCTTGTGGGTTGGGCACTCTTAGCCCGTCCAGAAAGGGCGGGCTAAGAGTGCCCAACCCCTACTCCCCACAAACTTGTGTAAATTATTTAATTCGCGATCCTAAAAGGTTAGCAAGTAACAGGTATAAATCTCCTCGTGAAGCAGGCTTGAATATCAGTTCCCATTGCGGTAATTTCTACCGACAGGCAGATGCCAATTCCACAAAACAATTAAAATCCTCCCCAAATTATGTAAGGCCTTAAAATTCCACATCTTCTCGCTCATTTTCGTCTGTTCTGAAAGTATCCAAACCTTTCGCAGCCCAGCGCATTGTTTCAATGTATTTTGCCAGACTCGCCACAGTCGGAGCCTCAAACAAACTGCTGACCGATAACTCGACTTGCAAAGCGTCTCGGATGCGAGAAATCAACTGAGTTGCTAGCAGGGAATGCCCACCTAGTTCAAAGAAATTATCGTAGATACTAACCTGCTGTTTTCCCAAAACTTTAGCCCAAATTTTCCCGATCGCATTTTCGAGATCAGTCCGAGGCGCTACATAATTTTCTGTTATATCCTCGCTGTCTGTATCTATATCAGGCAAGGCGCGGCGGTCTACTTTGCCATTAGGCGTCAGCGGCATATTCTCCAACACTGCATAAGTTGCAGGAACCATATATCCTGGTAACTTTTCTTTCAAAAATTGGCGCAGGTGACTTGATTTTAGATTGTGATTTTCTGATTTTTCATTGATGCCGTCAGGAATAACATAAGCTACCAAATGTTTATCGTCTGGAATGTCTTCCCTCACAATTACTACAGCTTCGCGCACTTGTGGATGCTGGCACAAAGCCGCTTCAATTTCTCCCAATTCGATGCGGTAGCCGCGAATTTTTACTTGGTCGTCAAAGCGGCCTAAAAACTCGATGTTGCCGTCAGCTAAGTAGCGGCCTAAATCACCTGTTTTATAAAGCCTAGAACCAGATTTATTGCTAAAAGGATTAGGAATGAATGCAGCAGCAGTTAAATCTGGCTGGTTGAGGTAGCCTTTCGCCAATCCGTCACCGCCGACGTACAATTGACCTATCACACCGATCGCCACCGGCTGCAAATCCGCATCCAGGATATAAATTTGCGTGTTGGCGATCGGGCGGCCGATGGGGATAGATGTTGCGGTTTCGGGTACGTCTTGCACGCAATAATAAGCCGAAAATGTGGTATTTTCTGTAGGCCCGTAAACGTGAATTAATTGAGTGGTGGGATTTTGTTTGAGAAGTTTTTTAACCCATCTCATATCCACCGCTTCTCCGCCAAACAGCAAGCAGCGCAGCGAATCAAAAGCTTGCGGTAAAACTCTAGCAATTTGTTGAAATAAGGCAGTTGTTAAAAACAAAACTGTGATGCTTTGTTGGCGCATTTCTAAGGCTAAATCGTGAGGCGAAAGGGTAATATTTGTGCTAATTCCCACGAGTTGAGCGCCGTTAAGCAAGGCTCCCCAAATCTCGAATGTGGCTGCATCGAATGAAGCGTTTGATGCTTGGGCCATTTTATCGGTAGGTTCTATTTTTATATAGTTGGTGTTGAGTACCAGCCGATTTACTGCTTTGTGGGTGACAGCAACTCCCTTGGGTTTTCCTGTTGAGCCAGATGTGTAAATAACGTAAGCTAGGTTGTCTGCGGTTGCGGTGTTGGCGGGATTTTCGGCGCTTTCTTTGGCTATGTGTTCCCAGTCGCGATCGAAGTAAATCACCGAGTTTGAGAAGTCTCGGAAATTCTCAATCAATTTATCCTGAATTAGCAAGACTTTAACTTGAGCATCTTCCAGCATCAAGTTTAGCCGATCGCGCGGATAGCTCGGATCTAACGGTAGGTAAGCCCCTCCCGCTTTCAGTATAGCCAACATCCCGACAATAAGGTCGATCGATCGCTCTGCACAAAGCCCCACTAAAACCTCCGCCCCCACGCCCAGTTTTTGTAGGTAGCGCGCCAGTTTGTTGCTGCGACTGTTGAGTTCTCTGTAAGTCAGGTGCTGGCTATCGAAAGTTAGGGCGACATCCTCCAGATGCTGCCGGGCTCGCTCTTCAAATAACTGATGAATGCACTGATTTTGAGGATAATCTGTCCGAGTATCGTTCCATTCTCTGAATAATTGATTCACTTCATCCTCGCTCAATAAAGGTAAGTTAGCGATTCTTTGTTCTGGATTAGCAACAATGCTTTCCAGCAGCGTTTTAAAATGCCTCAGCATTCGGGCGATCGTAACTTCATCAAATAAATCTGTATTGTACACAGCTACGCCTCTCAGGCCTTCCGAATCTTCCCACTGTTCGCCGTATCTGTTCCTAAACTTATCGGAAGCTTCCCACAAATGCAGCTCTAAATCAAAGCGGGTTGTTTGAGTCTCTAAATGAAAAGAACTCAACTTTAATTCGGGCAATTCTAGCTCGTCCACAGGCCCATTTTGCAGCCCGAATACCACCTGAAACAGCGGGTGACGATTCAACGATCGCTCTGGGTGCAATTCCTCGACTAGCTTCTCAAAAGGCAAATCTTGGTGAGCATAAGCTCCCAGGGTTACTTCCCGCACCCGGCCCAAAAAATCTCGAAATGTCGGGTTTCCCGAACAGTCTGTTCGCAGCACTAAAGTATTGACAAAAAAACCGATTAATGCTTCTATTTCGCTGCGGTTGCGATTGGCGATCGGCGAACCTACTACAATATCTTCTTGTTGCGAGTAGCGGTAAAGCAAAGTTTGAAATGCTGCGAGCACTGTCATAAATAAAGTCGCTCCTTCTCGCTGCGATAGCTCTACAAGTGCGTCCTTCAGCTTTTTAGGCAGTTCTAAATATTGAGTTTTCCCCCGATAATTTTGCCTAGCTGGTGCAGGGCGATCGGTCGGCAAATTTAACACAGAAATTCCGTGCAATTGCTGCCGCCAATAAGCTAGCTGAGTTTCTAATACTTCACCTTGCAGCCATTCGCGCTGCCACTCTGCAAAGTCGGCATATTGAAGGGATAATTCTGGTAGAGGAGATGGCTGTTGATTTATAAAGGCTGTATAGATAGCTTCTATTTCTCGAATTAGCACCCCGATCGACCAATCATCAGAGGCTATGTGGTGCATATTTACCAAGAGAATATGCTCGGTTTCTGTCAGCCGCAGGATGGTGACTCGCATCAGCGGCCCGGTGGATAAATTGAAAGGGCGAAGAGATTCTGCCGCAGAGAGTTTTTTGGCTTCTCTTTGCCGTTTTTCTGGCGGCAAATTTTGCAAGTCTAATACTTTTAAATTAGTCTTGAAAGCGGCAGAGATTATCTGCACTGGTTGGCCTGATACCGCTGCAAAAGTGGTTCGCAAAGTTTCGTGTCGCTGCACTATTTCGTTGAAGGTTTGCTCTAAGGCTGTTAAGTTGAGGGAACCAGTTAAGCGCAGTGCTGTTACTACATTATAGAAAGGGTTTTCCGGTGCGAATTGGTCGAGAAACCACAAGCGCTGCTGGGCAAATGATGCCGGAAAGACAAACACTTCGGCTTCTGAGGAAATATTCAGTTTTTCTATATCCTTTGTCAAGGAATTGTCATAAATTTCGGAGGCCATATCTGTTGCTCTTGGGGGATGGGATGTGTTAATTTTTTGATGCGTGGGGGGGATTTTTGACCGACAGCATCCAGGATACAAGCTCGCGGATTCATTCCTTCGCAGACTCAGGACGGAGAAATAAAAAACCTGTATCCGAGAAACTGGCCCCCCGAATTTATCCGTGGGGTCAATGCTTCAATCTAAAATCTAAAATCTAAAATCTAAAATCGATTGAGGGTGCGATCGCCTCTTAAAACTTTCGCGAGCAAAAGATCGGAACCTTTAATATAATAAATCCGGGTGCAGGAGTGCGGGAGAGACGCGGGGAATAGAAACGGGGTTTCTGCCTGCAGGATCAAGTTATCCATTGAGGGGCTAGGAGTGCCACCCCCCAATCAAATTTAGTCGCGGAACGGGATCTTAGGTTTGTGAGTCGGGTGCAATCGGGTGAGTTATATGCGAGAATTACCGGGAGCAATTCGTGGAGAGGTCAAGCTGTATAGCAATCCTCCATGATTTGTGTAATTCTTGTAGGGGCAAACCCCCCGTGGTTGCCCCGCCTTGGCTGGGGTAGGCACTCTTAGCACTACCCCTACATATTTTTACAACTGATTTAGGATTGCTATAGTATGATTTCTAATTGCACAAAGTGTTCTTGGGGGGATTCCCTGCGGGATAGCTTTGCTTCACGCAATTTTCTCACATTTGTAGCTTAGCGACTACTATTGATTCAACAGTGTTCGCAATCTTTTAGAGCCACTCACTAGAACTTGCGACCAGATTTGCCAAAATACTTAAGAACACTGAACGTGCAGTTTAAATTAGAGGTTATAGGCTAATGGCGCAGCGGAACGTATACTCGTCAAAGGACGAGCCAGAGGATACACAATCAGCAGAAGAAGTCCTCCACTCAGTAATGCAAGAACTGGACGCTTTGCATCAAAATGTCAAAGGTCAGTTAAATCAAGACATTACTCGGCTGCAAACTGAAAAAAATCACCTGATTGAAGATATTGAAGACCTCAGAGAGCAATATCGCAAATTGCAGTCTCAGCAAATGGAATCTCTGTCTGGGCGATACATTCAGCAGCAGCAATTGTGGCTGAAGCAGTTGGCTCAAGTTTTGGCTCACAATTTGCAGGATTTGTTGGTGCAGCGGTTCAACGAACTCAGTGCTAATTCGGGAAATTCTCTCAGCAGCCCTATTCCCAGTGGCGAGTTCCCGATACCCTTGCCACCCAGCAACTACGACGAACGGGCCTCGCAGTTGCTGGCGGCGCTGGATGAAAGGATCGATCGCAGTTTCCAGATGCTGGAACAAGATTTAACCAGTTACGAAAGCGAGCTTTCTGTGCGGCTCAACAACATGAAAACCCTGGAACTGCAAGGGGAAGAGCTGTTACAAAATCTCGTAAACCGCATCAGGGAAGAACTCGAAGAAGAAGAAGCATATCTTGAGAATCCTTTCGATGCTCAAGATTCCTATGTCGAGGAATCAACTAATTCTCTTAATTCTGTCCGCCCGCAATTTCTGCAGCCAACACCTGCGGAAACGCCGCGAGAACCGGTGCCCCAGCCTTCTTCAGCGCCTGCTGCAACTGTTAAAGCATCTTCTCAAGTACAGACAGGTTTGGTGCTGGCTTTGTCTTCGGCGGTGGTATTGTCGCTGTTTAATGTTTGTTTGAGAATTCTGATTAAAAGCAAAAATCCTCGGATGGTTTTTGGGTTGTTTGAATTTCCGGGGGTGGTGACTCCTGGTTTTGGAAATTCTTTGTTGATTTTGTTGATGCGACTGATCGTGGTGATGGCTTTGATGCCGATATTGGCGACATTTCTGTATCCTTCTGTGTGGAAAGATATTAGGCGGTTGTTTGAGTCGGGCGATCGAGCTTTGTGGAGTAAGGTTTTAGGAAGCGCATTTTTTCTGTTTTTGTCTCAGGTTTTGATTTATTTGGCGATCGGCAATATTCCAGCCGGGATTGCGATTACGATTTTCTTTATTTACCCGATCGTCACCGTACTAGGTTCTTGGATCTTGTTTGGTTCTCGCCCTAGCAAAGTCGGCTTTTTGGCCATATTCGGGATTACCGCAGGTCTGATTTTAGCTGGGTGGCCGAGTTTTGCGGCCCCAGCTCCGGGCGGCGGCAATGTGGGAGTGGGAGTCGCAGCAGCACTGGCTTCTGGGATTACCTTTGCAGGTTACGTATTGCTGACGCAAATGGCCGCGGGCAAGCTGCACCCAATTCCTTTTAGTTTAGTTAATTTCGCCGCGATTTTTGTATTTTCCTCCCTGAGTTTGTGGGTGCCACTGTCGGAAAATTTTTCTCCTAAAATCGACCCAAATGTTTGGCCTGGTTTGATTTTGGGAGGCGTTGTTTTAGGGGTGCTGACGCTGTTTAGCTATCTTTTGAATAATTTTGCCATCCGGTTCGCGGGGGCGGCATTAGCGTCAGTAATTGGCACTTTGGGGCCGGCAATGACTGCACTCTTCGGTTTTCTAATTATCAATGAGAAGTTGCAGCCTGTGGCAATTCTCGGCATGGCTGTGGTGACGTTGAGCGTGGCTGCTATGAGTGTGGAACGCATAATGGCTCCTCAGAAGAAGGCTAGTTAAGGCAAGAATTTGGGCGATCGTCCATTCAGAAACCCGGTTTCTTGAAGAAACCGGGTTTCTCTGTGCGGAGACAAGATTAAACAACAGAAACAACCACTCGAAAACCCACAATACTAGCCTTACAATCCGGCTGATATCTGAGGCGACACGCGCTGCGACAATTCGGAGGATGATCGTTCCAAGAACCGCCCCGCAACAACCTCAGCGAAGACTCCCCGTCGGACTCCCAAACGCTACCATCCGCAGGCGCACCGTTATAATTATTGTGCCAAGAATCCGCGCACCATTCCCAAACATTTCCGTGGAAATCGTACAATCCAAAAGCATTAGGTTTAAAACTGCCAACATCTGTCGTTTGAAAGCGATAAACTCCCTTCGGCGCGTCAGCGTAATTAGAATTTCCGTTGTAATTTGCTAACTCGCTGGTAATCGTTTCCCCAAAATGAAACGGCCCCGTAGTTTGCCCCCGGCAAGCATATTCCCATTGGGCTTCGCTAGGCAAGCGATAATTCTTACCAGTTTTGCGAGAAAGTCGATCGCAAAACTCCACAGCCTCGTACCAAGATACATTTTCTACAGGTCGATTTGCACCTTTAAAACGGGCAGCATCGGGATTGAGAAACATTTTAATTTCCGGCAGCGCCGCCACTGCTGTCCACTGGGCCTGAGTGACTGGAAATTTGCTAATATAGAAAGAGCCTAAAGTTACTGGGTGCTGCGGTTTTTCGTCGCTGTCACCCCGATCTTTTGGAGAACCCATGAGGAAAGTACCGCCAGGAACAGATACCATTTCCAGCATTGTACTGCTACCAAGATGTTCTTCAAAAAAACGCGCTTGGCCGCTGTTAACATTAGTTGGCTTCCCGCGCTTGTCTACTGTCACCACCTGAAATTCAAAAGTGCTTTTGACAGCGGGAATTCTCTGTGCTGCCTTGTTCGGAGGCGGATTGGTGTTAGATTTTTCCCTCGGATTGACAGAGATATTGCTATTAATTTGCCCGCTTTGATTGAGCGGGGTATTGATGGCAAGTTGTCCTCCCTTTGTCCGAAAAGAATTTAGAGCAAGTTGTCCTCCATTCGCACAATGGGGTTGGGGAGGTAAAGAATAGAGATTTAAAGCTTTGATTACTTCATCAGCAGATTGATATCTATTTTTGAGATAATCTTGAATTAATTTATCTAAAACATTTGCCAACTCGCTGCTGATTTTTGTGCCGGCTGGCAACCGTTCTCTCCACATCCAGCCGCCGTTTATCGGGTCATAAAGGTCATCGGAACCGTCAATTTTTGGCAAACATTGAGTTAGTAGTCTCAGACAAGTTATTCCCAAACTGTACAAATCGCTGCCGGGAAAAACTTGACCGCGCATTTGTTCTACAGGCGAATATCCGGGCGTTCCTACCGTCGTGCCTACTTTGCTCATCAGCGAGCCCGTCACTTGTTTAGAAATGCCGAAATCTATCAAAACTAACTCTCCCCGGCCTCCCCTTCGGAAAGCTGAATTCCGAAAATTTCCCGCCTTTGGTAGGGAGGAGTTAACAGAGGTGCGCCGCCGCATGATATTCTCAAGTTTGATGTCTCGGTGAATGACATTGCGATCGTGCACAAATTTCAAAATCGGCAGTACATCTGCCAACAACTGCCAAATTTTTTCTTCGCTAAAAACGCCCTGCTGAGTTAATTCTGCTAGTAAAGTTTGCCCCTCAATCAACTCTTGTACTAAATAAAGTCGCTTGTCTTGTTCAAAATAAGCAATTAATCGAGGAATTTGGGGATGTTCGCCGAGTTCGTAAAGTCGTTTCGCTTCTTCTTTAAACAATTGTGCGGCTTTTTCAAGTGCTGAGGTTCCTTGAAATTGGGGTACAAACTGCTTAATTACGCAGGGATCGTCCATGCGATCCGTATCTACCGCTTCGTAAGTTCTGCCAAATCCCCCTTCGCCCAACAGTCGAATCACGCGGTAGCGGTTTCTGAAGAGAGGCGTGAGGTCGGACTTGCCGCAACTTTGACAAAATTTAGAGTTGTCTGGATTGAAAGGATTAGAACATCTGGGATTAGAACAGTAGAACATATCTGGGAAGAAATGATCCGGTTAAGATGATGATATATCTTTTTGGCTTCCTCCAGGAAGACTAGCAATTCATAATTAATTATTGACAATTGACGGTAGGGAGGGCATTACCCCCCGCTTGTGTAGCCCCAAGGGAGAAAGTAGAAGGCAGAATTTAAAACGCCAATTAATCCAAATAAAGTGATTTGAGGGCAAAAAATGCCAGCCTTATCGACCGATTTTACCAACCCGCTTACCGCCGATATTCGTCTGGGGATCTTGGTAATTGCTTTACAGAATCCAGTATAGTACAACTTGGCGATCGCCCAAACCAAAAAGCGATCGCACTCAAAGAACTATCCGACTATAAACTAAGAAAGCGATTTCAATAAGCAATTCCATCGCTTGATCGGGGTGTAAGAGTTCTACAAGCTCGATCGTCTTTAAAGGCGATCGGGGAAATTTTAACCTAAAATGTCATATTTATGCTGCTTTCACCAATATTGTAATCGCGCTAAATAACTTTATTTTTGAATAGTTTGACTAATAAAATAACTAATAAAAACAGACCACAGCATGATACTGACACTATTGTTTCGGTGATATTTGGTGAGATAAATATGATAAATCCCTGATCTTTAATCAAGGCAGAGAAGCTTGAGACACAAAATGGCATGAGATATAACCTGAATGCCTGCCAATGATCTCTTTTGCCTTTACTAGAAGAAACACTTAGCATCAGACCCGTACCGATTACAGCACTTATACCAATTGAATTGAGCCATATCTTGACCGAAGGATCAAAATGAAAACAAACTACTATAATATACCAAATGAGATAGCACCAGAGAATAGCTTTATCTAATTTGATTTCGTAAAGATATTGAATCAACCCTTTCATGGCTCTAAAAATGCTTTGATTTTTTCAATTGTATTGATGAATACAACCCAGTGGAGTGAATAATTAGGGATGGATAGCCAAAGAGTCTTCTAACGAGACAAAGCGGTTATTTTTAGCGACCAACCATGTCGCTCAAACATTTTGCCGAGTCCTTTGCCAGCAACATATTTCGCCTTAATCTTCATGATTAATCTATAATAGCTATCTGAACAGGATTTTAGCGCATCGCTTCAAAACTTGCTCCGGCGCGATCGCTCTACTGGTAATTTTAAAGTATGGGGTATTGCGATCGCGACCTAACGACTCGGTTCAGTGGCAGACAGCCCCGCAAGACCCCAAACATACACGCAGAAACAGGGTAGGCTTTCCGCTGCACGCTCATTGTTCGGCAACTTTTGATAACTTCTACCTCATTTGAACGAGGTTAATTGATTGTGCCAAAGTGGATAAGTGCTGCGCGGATCGCGATGAACCACACCGCGAGCGTGGCAAATAGGTAGAGGTAGAACCGAAGTATGATGAGATTGAATGTGCAATGGACAGCACTATGCAATGTGCGAAACACAACGAATACCCACGCGGCGTTCACATACACTGTATCCACCTGCTTTGTGATGAACAGATATAGGACAAGCGCATAGAAAAGTACCGGAACCTCGAACAGGTTTTTTAGATTATCCGATGGATTGGATACGCTTGGTGGCGAAATTTGTGCCAGTGTACCCGGTACAGCAAGCTCTTTTGGGCTGAGCTTTATATTGGTGATAAAACTGATACGGCGGATGTACATATACACCCAGACTAGGAATGTTAGAAACACTGTTGCAAAGAAGGGACTGAAAATTGTATCTTGCGTCATTTATACCTCTCAAATTTGATTATTGTGATAGTTGCTGAACGATAAAGTAGACGATATACGATGTACAAGGCTTGAAGAAACATAGAGTAACGTAAATCCAATTAGAGGATGCAGTATCTCTAGGTGAAGAGGACTTTTGAGATGAATGCTGGAAAATTGTAGTCCAAGCAGGATTGGCAAACTGGCGGCGAGATGTCGTATTCTGCGTGAGAATGGGGCGATTAACGACCATCCCAGTAATACTAATGACAGCCCACTGTACTCTCGCACGAACCAAACATGAATATTCCACCATGCAGGATTATGGAAGTAGGCAACTCCAACCGTTAATAACTGAGCAATCAAGCAGACATTAAAGATGATTGAAGTCACATAAAAGCTGATGAGTATCCCACGTGTGGGAGTGCGATCGGACTCGGTTTCCAAACTTGTTATCATGTCAAGTTGTTTTTGAGATTATAAGGGTAATATAAACTGAGTATTGCCATGCTTCCAGACCTCGATCGGGTACTCTTTTTGACACTCAAGCAATTTGGTTACAAGCCCCCAGATTCCTCCGTGGGGTCAATTCTAAAATCTAAAATCTAAAATCTAAAATCTAAAATCGGTTGACACCATGAGCATGACAAGTCCCTTGCAGCTTTTATTTGAAGCGATCGACCAGGTGAAGGATGAACAAGAGCTGCGATCGCAAATCCTGCCCAAAATCGGTGAGTATTTTGCAGCTAAACGATCGGGAATCTTTTTCTTCGATCAACTGCCCTTGGTAGATAGTAATCTTCAGAAAATACTGAAAGTTGGGCTATCGATCGAACATAATCCTGTTGCACGTTATTTAGCAGAACGTCATGCTCCTGTCCATGAAGCATTAGTGACATCATCTCCCAAGGTTTGGACAATGATTTGTCCCCGTCCCGATCATTGGCACGTGATGGCGGGGCCGATCGTCAGTCGCGGTCAATTAATGGGTGTAGTGGGTTGTACGCGCGATCGATCCATGCCCGCTTTCGATACAGAGAATCTAGCCGATTTGAGTGCGATCTGTTTGCATTTGTCTGTTTGGGCTGCAACAGTACGCGCGGCGAAGCTATGCCGTAGGGAATCGCAGCACCAACCTTTCAAGACCTCACGCCTAACGCCTCGTGAATTGCAAATTGCCGAATTGGTTGCTTTGGGGCGAACCAACGCAGGAATCGGGAGGGAACTTTGGATTACTGAGAATTCAGTAAAGCAAGCTTTGAAGCGAATGTTCCGTAAGCTTGAGGTTTCGTCTCGTGCAGAAATGGTTGCACAGCTTTCGGCGACAAAATATAATTTGCCAACCGTAAAAATGTCTCCATCCAACTTGATGCAGAACACTCACCAATAAACTTAAGGCTAGAAACCCTAAGAGCGATCCTCTTCTGCAAGCTTCGCTAACGCATTGAATTGAAGGGCGATCGATCTAGTGGTAATTTTGAAGTATTGAATAGGGCGATCGCGATCTAAGGGCTAAGATGAGTGGTGGCAGATTACCTCGGCATCACAGCCGACATCTCCCGTCCGTTTGAAGAGAGTGCGTTGTGAGGTGGCTCGTCAGCAGATGACTTTTTGATTCCCTGTAAGCTATCACGATTTTGGACCAATACGAATGTGGCGACTACTAGCAGAAAGTAACCGAAGCCTTTTTGAAGTTGTTGCGCTGGAATAAACTGTGCAAGATAAGCCCCAATCACCGTTCCGCATCCAGCTAAAAAGGTGAATGAAACCGTGAGATTCCAGTCTAAGGAAATATGCCCTAAATAACCTAGCAAACCCGCGACCGAATTACACGCAATAATGAGCAGAGAAGTCCCTATCGCCTGTCGCATGGGTACGTTTCCCAATAAAACCAAGGCAGGGACGATCGCAAACCCGCCACCCACACCGACTAATCCTGTCAAAATCCCTACTGCAATCCCTTCAGTCATCAGCCATAGCCAGCAGTATTTGCAAACAGGTTTGACGTACTCGATAGCCTCTAGCTCATCCTTACTAGATACTACCGTCTTTGACAAGGTGGTGCGATAAATCATCAAGCCTGCGGCAATCAGCATCGACAATCCAAATAGGGTCATCTGGAATGCGCTGGTAATGAACGGCAGCGTCGCAATTCTTGCACCGAGGTAAGCCCCCAACATGGTTGCAGTTCCAAAAATTACTGCGGTTTTGAGATTAAGATTACCGCGCCGCCCATGGGGAATGCTGCCCAATAAGCTAACAGTCCCGACAATAATCAAAGTCATGGCGATCGCAGGTTTAGGCGCAACACCCATCACATAAACCAGCACAGGCAGTGCTAGCACAGAACCACCACCGCCCAATAAGCCTAAACTCACACCAATACCAACTGCCAGGAAATGTCCAATTATCCAGATCATCGTTTATTTCCGGCTTGTTGGTTGTAAGGTAACTTTGCCAGTAGCATTCCCATCGCACAGGTGTTAGTGATTCCAGCAAACACTAAGCCAGCACCCACAAATCCACTCAGAAGTAAAAAATTAGGTGAGACAAATACCCCTAAAACTGTTCCCACAAAAACCAATGAGCCTGCAACAATCTGCACTTGCCGAAACAAGCTAATCGGCGCATTTTGACTTTTTTCAATCGGATAGCCTGCATTTTTCCAAGTAGGAATTCCACCACGCAGATGAATCACAGAATTGAATCCTGCGTCTAAACATTGTCTGGCGGCTTTGGCAGAGCGATTTCCAGATTGACAGTAGAGAACGAGTTTTTGTCCCTCAGACGGTCGTACTTGAATTGGATCGAATTGTGACAGTGGATGCAATTTTGCGCCGGGAATACGTTCAGTTGCATATTCGGCAGATTCCCGAACATCCACTAAAGTTACGGCGTTTTCCTCAAGCAATTGTTTCAAGGTTTGAGCATCAATTTCTTGAAGTTGAGAATCGTTAGTCAGTGTCATAGTTGTACTCCAAATAAAATAGATCAAAGGTCTAGGCAGAAATTGAGGTGAGGTTGCCACACCGTTCATTAGCTGGCACGGCTTCCATCATTTTTTGAGGGTTGGGCAGATTCAGTGCATTCATAAATTGAATAAACTCATCCCGACTGCGCCCTGTAAACCTAGGGTTCCAGCGTTTTTCTTCCTCAATGGAAGAAACAGTTTGCCCGCGATAGTCGTGTCCTGGATAGATCGAGGTAGAATCAGGCAAGGTAAATAATCTTTGAGTAACTGAATCAAACAAGGTTCCGGCGTCCCCGCTTTGAAAATCCGTGCGTCCACAGCCACGGATCAATAACGCATCCCCGGTCAGCAAGTGACTTCCATTGACGAGGTATGCCATGTGGCTATCTGTGTGTCCTGGCGTGGCGATCGCCTGCACTTCCACAGTTCCAAGCTGTAGCGTTTCCCCTGGATGGATAAAACGGTCTGCACAGTTAACCTGTGCTTGGGCTGGAACCACACTCACACAGCCTGTTGCTTCCCGCAGTTGAGACGCGCTGGTAATGTGATCGGCATGAACATGAGTTTCCAAGCAATAACGCAATGTCAAACCCAGTTCTTTCAGCAATTTGATATCTCGCTCCACCTGTTCCAACACTGAATCGACCAATAGGGCTTCTGCGGAAGCGCGATCGGCAATCAGATAAGTATAGGTACTGCTTTCCCGGTCAAAAAGTTGACGAAACAGCATAGGCATCAGCCTCTCATTACATATTTACTGATAATATTACTATATAGTAGTATTGTCTAAAAAACAAGTCTCGCTCAAAATCTATTCACTCCTGCTTATGTCTCAAATCCCAGTTTCCGCTCTCGCTCAGGTGGCTGACTACTTCAAAGTTTTATCAGAGCTTAGCCGCCTGCAATTGCTGTGCGCGCTTAAGAGTGGTGCTAAAAATGTCACTGAAATCATTGAAGAAACAGGGCTGGGGCAAGCCAATGTTTCCAAGCACCTCAAGATTTTGACCCAGGCAGGCATCGTTCAACGGCAGCAGCAGGGAGTCAGTGTTTACTATCAAATCACTGACCCAATGATTTTTGATTTATGCGAACTTGTGTGTCAGAAGCTCGAAACTCGATTGCAAGAACAGTCACAACAGTTAAAAAAACTCGACAGATTGCGTCAACTCTAACCACGCTTTGTTGGCTGCAAGTGCTGTGTGCGCTCAAGAGTGGTGCTAAAAATGTCACTAAATCTAGCTATCTGCACGCTTATAATTCATCACCAATGTCGCAATAGTCAGACCATTCTGTCAAGCTTGACAAATAAGCATTGTGTCAAATGGATCGCGATGTAATAGTGGCAGTTTAGCCCGTTGAGCTACGCTACTTTCATGAAGAGCAAGACTGACAATTTGATGAAGATAGCGCTGTTTGGGTAAATATGTTGCGGGATGCTCCGGTAGAGGTAACTTACCCAACTGGTACTTGACAATTGCTTCCCAGACTGAAACTGCACTCAAATAGACCTCATTATCTGGAGCGCGAATTGCATCTCGAACATCTGTTGATAACTGGGCGTCACCACTGATGAACCATAAAAATATAGCAATCCTAAATCATTTGTAAAAATATGTAGGGGTAGTGCTACCCCTACTCCTCGTGCCTACCCCAGCCTGCATCGGGGCAACCACGGGGGGTTTGCCCCTACAAGAATTACACGAATCATTTAGGATTGCTATATGTGGGTATCTAGCAGAATCTTCATTTACCTTCAAATGCACTGAGGATATCTTCTGGCAAAGGAGCATCGAAATCATCTGGAACGGTAAACTCGCCTGTACACAAACCGAATGGTCGTAATTGCTTGCTGCTAGAAATAGGTCTGAGTTCGGCGATCGGCTTATCTGCTTGCAGGATAACAAAAGTTGCACCAGCCTCCACTTGACGCAGATACTTTGAAGGATCGCGCTGAATTTCGTCAACTGTCACGTTCAACATAAAAATGCCTCCGTATAAAGCTCAAAAGCAGTTTCATGGTCTTTTTCAACAACCGCAGTGAACGTTCTGATAAAGTTAAACTAAAGTGGATGAAATAACCATTATAACTGAGATAGCAACCTGTCGTACTCTGCGTGTGAACCAACCCAAAACCAAATCACAGTATCTCCATCCAACTGACCAAGAATTTTTTGATGGTACCCGCCACGTGATTTATCCGTGGAATCAATCCAAAATCTAAAATCTAAAATCCTCAAGCCCCCGAATTGATATCGCGCAAGTCAATCCAAAATCTAAAATCTAAAATCTAAAATCGAATGACCAACGGCTCGATAGTTGTTGCTGATTCTAGCAGAGTAGATTGGTAACTCTGGATGCACTTTTTTGAAACGCAGACTTGGATAATTTGGGTTTTCCTTGAACTGGCGATATGCCTCGCGTGTTTGCTCTTGAACTTGTGAAAGGCAGTGTCGCAAAAGATTTACGGAATTCGGCTGTAGTACGAGAATTCACAATGTTTCTGGATCGAGTTTTTGGGTTTTACCTGCGTGATACTCAGCCATTGCGGAGGCTGCAAGTTTAGCAAGAACATCGGGAGAACTCGCAAATGCTCGATCCCATCTTAGATCGTCTTGAAGTTCTTCCAAAATCATTGAGGCGATCCTCTTCGAGGGCTTCGCTAACGCATCTTGCTCGCTGGCAGACAAGGTTTTCAACTTAGCGATCGCACGCTCTAGTAACTCAGTCATGGCTAGCACTCTCTTAGAATGAAAATGGCATATTATTTATTATCGCTTATTCTAGCAAGTATAGAAATAAGCACACTTAAGAGTAAAGACTAAAAAAGATAGTGCATCAACCTAACTATTAATTTGGCTGCATAATTATACGACTACCAGCTCCGCAATCTGTTCCTTGGACTTTCCAGAAAACATCATTGCCTTCCCGTCAGCCTCCACCATAAAGTGATGCCCCTTATCGGTAATAAAGTGCCAAGCGAGTATTCTTTGGCCACCGTACTCATTCATAGTATCGCCTGCCGTAACGCGCTCAAGCTTATGGCCGGCTGCATGGCACAAGGCTCGTATCAGTTTAATGTATCTCGGCTCGGCAGCACGGGCTTGGGCGAGCCGGGCCTCGCGATCGGAAATACTCAATGCTCGTCGAGTGACTTCCTGTTGGATTCGATCTTCTGCTACAACAATCAGGCCGGGGCGCGCTTTTAACCAGTTAGCATTTAATCGTTCGAGACTCTCCTCTTGTGCGATCGAATAAAAGTCCTCATTTATGCCATTTAGCCTGTCTCTCTCAGCATTTTCGCCGAATAACCCACTAGAAAAGAACGATGCTAACTTTGTCTTTCGTGCTGTAACCAGCGCCTCTCCTTTTGCAAAAAGATCGGTATGTTGTGTCGCGCCGATTTGCCCAAGGCCTTCTTTAACTAGCGCGATGACAGCAGGCTGCCACCTTGTGTTATAGACAAACTGAGCAAAACCGCCATTATTCACCTGCCCGAGGTAATAATCAACGTAGTAACTGAGGAGTGCGTCGTGAGAAATTTCTGAGAGATTCAGAAGCTCTTCAAATAGTGCATTCACAAAGTCAATATTTGATTGGATCGTCGCGCGGATATCATCGCTATTCATGCTTTCCGCTGAGAGCACGACCGCATCTTTCGAGCCAAGTATGTCGTCACTCATTTTTCCGTCTCCCTCTTAGGCTAAAACTTTTTATCTTGCCCAACTATTAATTATATTGCAGTTGCAACATCGAATATAGCCTATCATGCTCTTTTATGCTTTTTGAGGAACGACAATACTGAAAATTACATCAGCGTTCATCTGTGTTTATCTGCTGAAATCTGCGGTTTAAAAATCCCAATCTAATCGATTTACTTCGAGCCGATATATACAAAACCCCCAAACCATTTTAAAAATTAAGTTTGGGGGTTTTCTTCCTAAATCCAGTTTAAATCACAACTTACTCGGCTCGATCGCCGGAGCACGCAGAGACACAGTTTTATCCGCAGCAGCCTTAGCCACAAGCGACGGCACAGAATCGCGCAACTTTGCAGTCAACTGTACAGTAGTCGCATCGTAAACCTGAGTCAGCATCTTGGGATACAAACCAATGCCAATAATAGGCACTAACAGAGCCGCAATAATAAACACTTCTCGCGGTTCCGCATCCACCAATTCCTCGTGATCCGACAATTCCTTATTTTCAGGCCCGTAGAAGATTTCACGCAGCATCGACAGCAGATAAATCGGAGTCAAAATCACCCCGACAGCAGCTAGAAATACCACACAAACCTTAAACACCGGATTGTAAGCATCGCTCGTTGCAAAACCCACAAATACCATCAATTCTGCTACAAAACCGCTCATTCCCGGCAAAGCCAAAGAAGCCATAGAACAAGCAGTCCACATGGCAAAAACCTTACGCATTTTCTGCCCGACACCGCCCATTTCATCGAGCATGAGCGTGTGAGTGCGATCGTAAGTGCAGCCCACCATAAAGAACAAACTCGCCCCAATTAAACCGTGGGAAACCATTTGCAGCATTGCACCGCTAATTCCCAAATCGGTAAACGAAGCTATCCCAATCAGCACAAACCCCATGTGCGAAATCGAAGAATAAGCAATTTTCCGCTTCAAATTTCGCTGAGCAAAAGAAGTTAATGCCGCGTAAACAATATTTACCACACCCAAAATTACTAAGAGGGGTGCGAAGGTAGCGTGAGCATCGGGGAGCATTCCCGCATTCATCCGCAGTAAAGCATAGCCGCCCATTTTTAGCAGAATTCCTGCTAGCAACATGTGGGCGGGTGCGGTTGCTTCGCCGTGAGCGTCAGGAAGCCAAGTGTGGAGGGGAAAAATTGGCAGTTTGACGCCGTAGGCTATTAAGAAACCTGCGTACAGAAGCAATTCTATATTGGGGGCGAAGTCTTTAAGCGCGATCGCCCGCATATCGAAAGTCACCGTATCCCCGTAAAACGCCATCGTCAGCGCGCCCAGCAAAATAAACAGCGAACCGCCTGCGGTGTACAGGATAAACTTAGTTGCTGCATAGAGGCGCTTCTTGCCGCCCCAGATTGACAAAATCAGGTAAATCGGGACTAATTCCAGTTCCCAAACTAGGAAAAACAGCAACATATCCTGTACGGCAAAAACTGCGATTTGGCCGCCGTACATTGTCAGCATCAAAAAGTAAAATAGCTTCGGTTTAAATGTGACCGGCCAAGCAGCTAAAGTAGCCAGAGTAGTAATAAAACCAGTCAGCAAAATCAGCGGCATCGATAAACCGTCAGCACCCACAGACCAGTTCAAATCGAGTTGCTGCACCCAAGTATAGCTTTCTACCAGTTGCAAATCTGGATTGCTGAAGTCGTACTGAGTGTAAAAAGCGTACACAAGTAGGGCAAAATCGATCAAACCCACAATTAGGGCATACCACCGCACCGTCTTGCCATCCTTATCGGGAATTAAAGGAATCAGCAAGGACGCAGCAATGGGAAACAGAATTGTTGTTGTTAACCAGGGAAAGTTAGCTGTATCCATTGCGTTTTAAAATGATCCATCAGTTATTAGGTTTAAACACATTTTGCCAATTTTAGCCTAAATTTTATACTTTCTTTAGACGGAACATTTTTTTTTGCTATTATCTGGACAAATTATGCGATCGCAACAGTTAAGTTTAATGAAAGATTTATTTCTATTTGCTAATTGTCAATTGTGAGTTATTGAGCTAAGGCCCGTTCTTAAAATATCTTCTGGCGAGAAATGGCATTGCCCCTTGGTGTCAACTTCAGCCGCTCATCTGCAATTGGGCGAGTCCGCCAGGGAATGAATTCCCTGGCTAATAGCGAAAGTCCTCTCAAGAGGACTAATAGATATCTCCAAAAAAGCCAGTATTGGACAGGCAAGATGCCTGTTCCACAATAAGAGGTTTAAGGAGTTCTTCAGTCCTCATAGCGAGGACTTTAGCTTTGAGACAGGGAATGAATTCCCTGTCGGACTATCGGTTTTACCGGGAAAGTTGACACTAATGGACAAGGCCGTTTCCCTAAAGATTTAACCGACTCCAGAAACGATCGCAAAACCCAGAACTGCGACAAACACAATCAGGGCATAAAATTGAGCGCGACCGCTCTCAAAGTATTTCAAACCTTCGCCACTAACCAAGGTGAGAAACCCTGTTAAGTTGACGACACCATCGACGACGCGCAAATCAACTTCCATGACTTGCCGCGCTAAACGGCGGCTGCCTTTGACAAAGAGAAAATCGTTGATATCGTCGAGATACCACTTGTTCAGGGAGAACTCGTAAAGCGGTTTGATTTTTTGGGCGATCGCACTTGGGTCAATTTTACGGCTCAAATACATCAGAGAAGCCAAAGTAATGCCCAGCAAAGCAATACCTACAGAGCTTCCGCCCATGATTAGAAATTCCGTCAAATTGAACTCAGCAGCGTGTTCCAAAACTTCTTCGAGAGACTCCCCTGGCGCGCGAACAAACTGCTCGAAATAATTGGCAAACGGCGTACCGAGAAAACCGATAAACACAGAAGGTACTGCCAGCAACACTAACGGCAGAGCCATTGTCAGAGGAGATTCGTGAGGCAAATGGTCGTGCTCATCGTGACTGTCGCCAGTTGATGCCAATTCCTTAACGTTCATCGCTCCAGGGCCAAAAACAAGACCGGGCTGCAAGAGTTGTCGCTTGATGGCGCTGTCATTGCCCCGGAATTCGCCCTCAAAGGTGCTGAAATACATTCGGAACATATAAAACGCGGTCATCCCGGCCGTCAACCAGCTAACAGCCCACAGAGCGGGATTTGCGGAGAAGGCGCTGGCGAGGATTTCGTCTTTTGACCAAAAACCAGCAAAGGGCGGAATTCCGCAGATTGCCAAATTTCCGATTAAAAAGCAACTAGCGGTAATCGGCATATATTTCCGCAAGCCGCCCATGACTCGCATATCTTGAGCGAGTGCAGGGTTGTGGCCTACAACTGCTTCCATCCCGTGAATCACTGAACCTGAACACAGGAACAGCATTGCTTTGAAATAAGCGTGTGTCATCAAGTGGAAAAGTCCGGCACTGTAAGCGCCGACGCCCATTGCCATCACCATGTAGCCGAGTTGGGAGATGGTGGAGTAGGCGAGGCCTTTTTTGATGTCATTTTGGGTAATCGCGATCGAAGCACCCATAAATGCCGTAAAACAGCCGGTGCAGGCGATCAAATTCATGACTGCCGGCAGCCCTTCAAACACCGGGTACATCCGAGCGATCAGGAATACGCCGGCGGCTACCATTGTCGCGGCGTGGATTAATGCCGAAATCGGTGTCGGGCCTTCCATTGCGTCTGGGAGCCAGACGTGGAGAGGGAATTGAGCGGATTTGGCTGCTGGGCCCAAAAATATGAGGACGCCGAAGATTGTCGCCAGAGTCGCGGAAAGGGCGCCGGATTCGACTAAGGAGTGCAGGCGTTCGCCCATCACCTCAAATTCAAAGCTGCCGGTGGCCCAGTAAATGCCGAGGATGCCCAGCAGTAGGCCGAAGTCGCCGACGCGGTTGGTGACAAAAGCTTTTTGGCAAGCGTCAGCAGCGGGTTTGCGATCGTACCAAAATCCGACTAGCAGGTACGAACACATACCTACGAGTTCCCAGAAAATGTAAATCTGAACGATGTTCGGGCTGATTACCAGACCCAACATCGACGCGCTGAAGATGCTCAGGTAGGCGTAAAAGCGCACGTACCCGTCATCGTGAGCCATGTAACCGTCGGTGTAAATCATCACCAAAAAGGCGACCGTAGTGACGATCGCCAGCATCACCGCCGTCAGCGGGTCGATGATATAGCCCATATTCAGCGAGAAGTTGCCAGCAGAAGCCCACTGAATAGTGCGGGTGTAGGGTGCGTGGCCCTGTAGTTGACTCCACAGCAATGCGAAGGAGAGTACCATTGACCCTCCGAGTGCGGACACGATTAATATCGCATTCGCTTGTCGGAGTTTGTTGGTTGCCTGGTTAAAGGTGATTAAGCCTAGACCTACTAGCATTGCGCCTGCCAGTGGCAGGACAGGAATCAGCCAAGCGTATTGATAAAGCAGTTCCATGACTGATAGGTAGTTTAAAGTTTCTACTAGATATGGCCAAAACTGTAAACAATTGTGACACACGCCTGCGCGACCCGGCAGAAATACTTGTTGTAATTCTCAAGCGTTGTCGATCGACAACGCTTGAGACCTACTGCCTATTTTCCGATCGAGCCGATCGATCTAGTTCGCCTTAAATCTATGCCCAAATATAGACTGACAAATCGAGCTTGGACGGAAAGAAATCAAGAAACCTGGTTTTTTAACCGATACCCTGGCGCTTCACACTATATTTTTGTAAAAAACACTGTTTCGGGGTTCAGGAATGCGACATTTGGCGCTCAGGTGGCCGATCGACAAATGAGGAATTGCTTCTGATTTCTACCTAAAAGCCGAATAACTTGCAGCCGTTACCTGTTGGCTACTTCCTGAAGTTGCAGCCGTTGAGATGGGGAAACTACGTGAGCGGCCAGCATCCAGGCATCCAGAGTCCGCCGCAGTTCCTCGCGTCCTTGGTAGTCTTCCAATCTAAATCGAACTTTATCGCCCTCAAACAAAATCAGCGTGGGCAGACTTGTCAGCCGATAAGTGTGGGCCAACTTGAAACATTGATCGGCATTCACCCCTACGAGCTTGACTTTTCCTGCCCACTGTGCTTCAAAAGTCTTAAGCGTGGGGTCGATCGCGCGGCACAAACCGCACCAAGGAGCCGAAAAGTGAACTAAAACGGGGGTAGAGGCTTGAAAAACCTCTTGTGCAAAAGTGCGTTCGCTAACCGACAACACCATGAGCCCTCAAAATTTAATAATTTTTTTCTATCCTAGGGATCATGCTACCAGTATATGTTCCTAGTGACACGCATCAAAAAAGGATGAATTTCCCACAGCAAACCAGTAAAAATGACTACACCTACGTAGGAAGGGCGCAGAAACTCAAGCAAATCAAGGGTTTGACGCTTTTGGAGGATTGCCAAAAAAGGCATGATTGAGGTTCGAGATTTGATGGTTTCAAAGGATTCTCCAAAACGAGCCTGAAGTCGTCTGTCGCCGTGCCACACTCCGAACAGGTGGTGAATTACCAAACCGATGGAAGTGACGAGGGTAAAGCTAGTGCCAATCCACAGGGTGTGGGCCACGCACCAAATCACTTGTCCCACCATTTGCGGGTGACGAGTGATGCGAATGATGCCAGTCTCGTAGAGGTGAACTTGGGGCTTTTGGACGGCGGCAATTTCTAGGAGGTTGAAAGTTGCTGGGTACAGAAACAGAAAGGAAATTGCCGAAAGTATCCAAACTGCAGGTTTAACTCCGGGTAATCCCTGTACTTGCCAAAGCTGTACGCCGTCGTAACGGTGGTTGAAAAAGTAGACAATCAGAATGACGGCTAGCGGCAAACTGACAAGGGCAAACAAAACGCGGTAAAGTCTCGGCCCGATCAGCTTTTCACCTTTGGGCCGGAGGGCTGCTAAACCGCTGTGGGCGATCGCAAAAACCAGTAATAAGCCCAGAATAACTAAGTGGGAGTCGAGCGCCAAGTCGATCGTCATTGCAAATATTAAGAAAAGTTATTGATTCTCGGCCAATTTGTGTCACAAAGTATCTATGGGAGCATTCAGCGGTTATCAGTCATCAGTCATCAGTCATCAGTCATTAGTTACTCAATAGCAACTAAAGACCGCAGACAGAGGACGAGTACAACTGACTTTAAGGTTGCGTGTGTTGCAGCCAAATGACTGGCATCGAAGTCAACTCCGACTGTTGCACACCAAATCGAACCAGCTTGTCGATTGACCGCAGAGATTGACAGAAGACCCGCCCCTACACCTACTGACAATTTAGATATATGTCTGACCTTCCTTTCACTTTAGACCAGTTACGCATTCTCAAGGCGATCGCCTCTGAAGGAAGCTTCAAACGCGCCGCGGACAGCCTCTATGTATCCCAGCCAGCAGTTAGCTTGCAGGTGCAAAACTTAGAGAGACAATTGGACGTGCCGCTGTTTGACCGGGGGGGGCGGCGGGCGCAACTAACCGAAGCCGGACACCTGCTGCTGAGTTACGGCGAGAAAATTTTATCGCTTTGCCAGGAAACTTGTCGAGCCCTGGAAGACTTGCAAAATCTCCAAGGTGGTACTTTGATCGTCGGCGCTTCTCAAACAACGGGAACCTATTTGCTGCCCCGGATGATTGGGATGTTTCGCCAAAAGTACCCGGATGTAGCAGTACAGCTTCACGTTCACTCGACCCGCCGCACGGCGTGGAGTGTAGCAAACGGGCAAATCGATTTGGCAATTGTTGGCGGAGAAATTCCTACCGAACTTGTAGAAGCTTTAGAAATTGTTCCTTACGCTGAGGACGAACTGGCTCTGATTCTTCCTCCATCTCACCCGATGGTACAACAAGAAACTATCCAAAAAGAAGACCTTTACAAATTGCAGTTTATATCCCTCGATTCGCAGTCTACGATCCGCAAAGTAATCGATCAGGTACTGACTCGCTGCGGCATTGACACGCGCCGCTTGAAAATAGAGATGGAACTAAATTCGATCGAAGCCATTAAAAATGCCGTTCAGTCGGGGCTGGGAGCTGCTTTTGTCTCGGTTTCGGCGATCGAAAAAGAGTTGCTCATGGGCGTCTTGCACAAATCTCAAATGGACGAAGTTTTGGTAACTCGCATTTTGTCGCTGATTTACAACCCCAACCGCTACCGTTCTAAAGCAGCAGAGGCTTTCAGCAATGAAATTTTGCCCCAGTTTGCTACTTATTCGACCATCCTGGAGAAGAAAGAACCCCCTGCCCTCGATTTGGGATTCATAGAAATAGCAACTCCCAATTCGGCGGGAAGTTAATCTCTTAGGTCGCTGGCAGTTAGCAGTTCGCGGTGAGTTGAGAAATCGAAATCTGGTTTAACCATCACTTTTTCTTCGTTCTTCCCTTTTCCTTCTTTCCTCTTCCTTCTTCCCTCTTCTTAGCAAACAAAAATGGAAGTTTACTGCACCCGCCCGGGCTGCCCGCGCCCTCAAAACTCTTTTCCCGACCTCGATGACAGTTCGCGGCTGAAAACGGTGCAGCAAAAGTTTTGCACCGCTTGCGGGATGCCCATGATTTTGAGGGGCCGCTATTTGCCCGTGAGGTTGTTGGGTCAAGGCGGTTTTGGGGCGGCGTTTTTGGCCAGAGACCGGGATACTCCGGCGATGCGGCAGTGCGTTGCTAAACTTTTGCAGCCGTCGGTAAGTCTGACTCCGCCCCAGCTAAAAATCGCTCAAACTCTGTTTGAACGGGAAGCGGCGGTGCTGGAAGAACTGGGAAACGAACATTCCCAAATTCCGAGTTTGCTGGCTTTTTTTGAGCTGACTGTTACGAGTTTGCAGCCGGGAAAAAACGATCAGTTTTTCTATCTGGTTCAAGAATTTATTGACGGTAAAAATTTGGAGGATGAACAGGCTGTTAAAGGCTGGTTTTCGGAGGCGGAAACGGTGGAGGTGCTGCGGGAAATTTTGAAGGTTCTCGATTTTGTACACTCTCGCGGTTCGATTCACCGGGATATTAAACCTGCTAATATTATGCGGGGTAAAAATGGTCGGCTTTATTTATTAGATTTTGGGGCTGTTAAACAAGTAACACAAAGTGTTGGGAGTGCCAAAGCTTCGACTGGTATTTATTCTTTGGGTTACGCTCCCCCAGAACAGATGAGCGGGCAAGAAGTTTATCCGGCAACGGATTTGTATGCTTTGGCTGTGACTTGTATTACTTTGCTGAGTGGTTTGCAGCCGACGGAGCTTTTTGATAGTTATAGAAACGAATGGAATTGGCATTCGCGGGTGCAGGTAAGTTCGCGTTTGGCTCATGTTCTCGATCGAATGTTATTATCAGCTCCCAGTCAGCGGTTTCAATCTGCGAGTGAGGTGGAAGCGGCTCTGATGTCTGGGCCTCAACAACATTCTCAACCACCTACAGTCGTGGTGGCGCCGCCTCCGATACCTCTTCAACCAACTCTGCCGCCTCCTCCTGTACGGGTTCCTGCAACACCTCCCGGAGGGCTGCAACCTTCGCAGAGAGCGACTTTTTCGATTTGGGAGGTTTTGTCGGGGGCGGCGTTTACGGGTTTTGAGGCGGGGGTGCTGGCGATCGCCCTGACGAGTTTGCTGCCCTCTCCTGGTTTGAGTATCGGATTGTTGGGGATGATTGTGGCGGGTTTGATTTACGGCCAGTATCGCAGGGCGATCGAACAAACTGAGATGTTGATTATTGGTGCAGGTACTGTGGCTTTGCTGTGGTTTTTCCCGGTTTTACAGACGGCTGCAGGTGCGATTTATCCGAATTCTCCGATCACTGGCGTGTTGTTTGTGGGATGGTTAGGTGCTTTGGGTGCGATCGCTGGAACAGCTATTTTTAGATTGATTTATAAGTTACTTTCTAATATTTTTTAACTTGCACCACTGTCAGCAACAGGCAAGATGCCTGTTCCACAAAGAGTGAATTTATTGTGGGATGGACATCCTGCCCGCAACAGGCAAGATGCCTGTTCCACAAAGAGTGAATTTATTGTGGGATGGGCATCCTGCCCGTCCATAAAAAGCTTAATAAATCAATGGAAAATCAGAAGTCGATTAACCCGAATTGGGTCATTGCTTGGGGCCCAGAAGCCCGATCGCACCCTGCAACTTGGGAAACGTCCGGTTTTGCCATCATCGGATCTCAACCCACCTTCAGCCCCGATCGGCGATTTGTGCTGGTAGGCGACTGCTGCTTCGATCGCACTTTGCTAGTCAAACAACAAATTGATACTGATGGATTGAGCGATTTGGCGATCGTCGGACAGTTATGGGAAACATCCGGCCCTCAAACTTTGAGCTTATTGGAAGGACAATTTGCCCTTGCTGTGTGGGATCGAGAGGAGAAAACCTTGTGTCTGGGGCGCGATCACGTCGGAGCCAAAACCCTCTATTACACCCGTACAGGAACGACTCGCCATATTGCACCTCGACTGCGATCGCTCAATCCCTATCACGATCGCACACTCGATTTGGTTGCTTTGCGCGACTATTTGTGCTGTGCTTTTGTACCCGGAGCACAAACGCTGTGGGAAGCGGTGCGAGAGTTGCGCCCTGGTAGCTACTTGTATTTACCGGATGTTAAGGCGCAAAGATACTGGGAACCGCAGGAGCAAATTACTAATGCCGATCGCCCTTTGGAATGGCACAGTCAACAAGTGCGATCGCTTTTGGAACAACTGGTGCAGGAAGCGCTACCAGCGGGAGAACCAGTCGCAGCATATCTTTCGGGTGGTATTGATTCAAGTTGCGTCACGGCGATCGCCACAAGGCTGCACGATCGTCCGGTACACACTTTTTCGATGCACTTTGGCGATCAATATCCCAGCGAGATTGAATTTGCCAACATCGTCGCAGCACATTGTGGCACTGAGCACCACGTTTTGGAAGTTTCGCCGCAGCAAATTTGGGAGTTGCTGCCGGAAACGCTGGCGGCGATGGATGATCCGGTGGGGGAAGGCTTGACGGTGCCCAATTTGCTGCTGGGGCGATCGGCAAAGCAATTCGCAGACGTGGTACTCAATGGCGAAGGCGGCGATCCGTGCTTTGGCGGGCCGAAAAATAAGCCGATGTTACTCAACAGTTTGTATGGTTCGATTCAGGGTAAACCAGATCCGATCGCAGCTTATTTGACTTCGTTTCAAAAATGCTATGTGGATTTGCCACGTTTGCTGAAGCCGGAGGTTTGGGAAAAGGTGAAGAATGCGCCTTCCGTGTTTGCTGAGGAATTGCAACAGACAGAAACGACGTTTTTGAATCGGCTGATGCGGCTCAACATTGAGTTTAAAGGAGCCGATTACATTTTGACCAAGGTGAATAATCTCACGGCTGCGGCGGGACTAAAAGCTCGATCGCCTTTGTTTGATGCGCGGATGGTGGCACTGAGTTTGCAAATTCCGCCAGAGTACAAGCTTTCGGGCGCGCAGGAAAAAGCGGTTCTCAAGGCTGCTGTGGCGGATTTGCTACCCGATGTCATTGTCAACCGTCCGAAAAGCGGGATGGTGATGTCGATGCAGCAGTGGTTTTTGAGGGATTGGCAGCGGCAAGCGCGATCGTTGCTGCTGAATCCTCATGCGGCGATCGCGCCTTACGTCGATCGAACACTAATCCGCGAGTGGCTAAACTATCGTGGGGAAGTTTTTCCCCGCTATGGGCTGAAGCTGTGGCTGCTGGTGACGCTGGAAATTTGGTTACAAGTTAATCGCCGTTAGTTACCCCCAATTAGGGTAGGGGGCCGTGCCTTTCGTCGTGTCAACTTCAGCAGTTGACCCCAAATTTATCGATCGACAGTGGCATTTTCCCTATGCGGTTTTTGCTCTTGTTTATAGAACCGAATTAAACCGCAGAGGGCGCAGAGGATACAGAGAAACGGAAGAGACAGATGAATCATTCCGATGCCAACGGATTTGATATACAGTGTATTTCATAAACCTGGAATACGTTGTATATAGCCATCCTAAATCATTTGTCAATTTCTTGCTCCCTCCCCTTGGTAAGGGGAGGGTTGGGGTGGGGTAAAAAGTTTACGACTCCTGCAAGAATTGCTTTAGCTCTCCTGCGATGATTATGGGATGTTTGGTTTCACGCTTTTTTAATTCGCCAACAGTCTATTGAAATAGCCCGCAATTCTCAATTGCCTGCGATTCTTCAACCCGCAAATTTAACAATCCGCATTTTTAACCCCCAATTTCAAGCACGATTTTACCGGTTACTGAGCCGGTTTCTAACAGTTCGTGAGCGGCTTGCGCTGCTTCGAGAGGGAAAGTTTTGCTGACGTGAATTTTTAGCAAGTTGCGATCGCACAAACGAGCACATTTCTGCAAAATCTGAGCCTGCTGTTCCTGTTCCTCCACCAAACCTTCTAGCATCGGTGTCAACATTAATTCCAGACTAATTCGCAGATTCCGCATTCTCGCTGTTTTCAAATTGCCCAAAGCTGGATCGGGTTCCAAAATTGTTACTAAATCTCCATAAATTTTCACCGCCGGAATAGTTTGGTAAAAAGTTTCTCCCCCGACTGTATCGAAAGCCAAATCAACTCCTTGTCCTTGAGTCCAAGTCAAAACCTCATCGACAACATTGGTGTTTTTGTATAAAATAACTGAATCTGCACCTAGGTGCTTGACAAAATTGGCTTTTTCCTCAGAACTAACAGTCGTACAAACCTCTGCCCCCTGCAACTTTGCCAACTGTACCGCGACGTGGCCGACACCGCCGGCACCAGCTTGAATCAGCACCTTTTGACCGGCTTGCAAGCGCCCTCGATCGTACAGCGATTCCCAAGCTGTAATTAAAACTAACGGTGCCGCCGCCGCCTCGGCAAAACTTAAAGCAGCAGGCTTGAGGGCGAGAAAGCGTTCGTCTACAACGGCAAACTCGGCATAAGTCCCGATCGACCCGCCCAAACCGCCATTGCAGAAAAAAACCTCGTCTCCCACTTGGAAACTTTGCACACCAGCACCGATAGCCTCTACGACTCCAGCACCGTCGCACCCCAAAACGTGAGGAGCTTTATCGGGGTAAAAAGTGCCGCGCGATCGCAACTTAGTATCTATCGGATTGATACCCGCCGCTCGCAACCGCACCAAAACTTCAGTTTCTGTTTGTATAGTAGGGGCGGGGATATCTTGCACTTTCAATACGGACGGGCTTCCGGGGGTTTGAAAAACGATCGCTTTCATCATGAGTGTTACACTAGATCAGATAATCCCTAGACTTTATTGTACATTGCTTAGCAAAGCAACAAAAAACTTTTCGTTTATCCCAAAATTTATGAGGGTTGTTGAAAGGCATTACATAGATCGGCAGCATCAGTTTTATAAACAGTTTGATGGCTTATCATTTCTGTTCAAAAATCTCTACGATCGTGGTAAATATTTATGAGGACACACTTTTTCACTTCGGGTTCTAAAGTTGGTGGCACTAAAATTATCAGACAGTTATTTGCCATCTTCAAACCTAGAGACTTCTCTCAATCATTCCCTGCTAATATTAGTAGCAAGCAAGTTTTCAAACAAGTTGTTCACGATTGGGAGTATTGCCAAAAGTCAAGAATAGCGTATGACCGAGATATACCTAAATTTTCATTTCTCCCCAGCATCCCCCAATACAAACATAGAATCTGTACAGGTAACTTGTTCAGTTCTGATAACCAATCCATAAAAAAAAGGGGGAGCGACTCCAATAAGGGACTACTTCATTTCTCTCCAAGTGACATAATAATTTCTACAAAGTCCCAAGATGTCATAAAGGTAAGAATAGTTCCTGCAACAGCGCTCTACTTTGTTGAGGCTGCCCATCAAAAGCTTGTAACGTTGGTGAATTTAAATTGCCACCTTAGAGCAAGTATAGATTTAGGGATAGATCGCCTCGTAGCTGTGGCATCCAATAAGCCAACATTTATTCCAACTATTTATGATTCTCAAAAAAATCTCACATCAATCAATCAATGTTTCAATCAGCGCCAAGCATTTTTACTGTCAAAAATTGAGCAGGGAAAATCTACTATGCGCCAAATGCAGCAAATCACCTTTAAACGAAATAAACGATTAGAAAACTACCAAGATAAAACCAGCAGTTTGATTATCAAGCGGTTGGTGGCTCGGAAAATAATTCAGTTCATTATTGACACAAATGTGAGAAATAAACAAAATATAAAATTACAAAAAAAGCATCAAATTTTGGGTGTAATTCCTCATGCCGAAATCGTAAAGTTTATTATTTACAAAACTGAGCTAGTCGGTATCAACATAATAGT
Organism: Microcoleus sp. B4-C2; assembly: GCF_036705265.1. Classification (NCBI taxonomy): domain Bacteria; kingdom Bacillati; phylum Cyanobacteriota; class Cyanophyceae; order Oscillatoriales; family Microcoleaceae; genus Microcoleus; species Microcoleus sp. B4-C2. The sequence goes on along the minus strand of NZ_JAUBUB010000032.1, from coordinate 4,048 downwards.
TACACAAGCATATTATACAAATAAGTGCAGATTAGGGGATTTAGAGCCTGTCGGTAAGCAAGACTCTTATCAGGGTAAGATCGATAAACGCGGGTGGTTTCGGTCTTGGAATGAAAGTCGGATTAATGCTGATGTGAATGCAGCGTTAATTATGATTAGAAAAGTAAACGTAAACTCACCCCCTTAGAGGAGTGCCACAATCGTATATATGTGTTTACAATTTCACCTGTACGGTTTCAGCCTGTACGAAAAAAAATACAAAAAGTTCGGTAATGTCAAGTATTGCCAGGTTTTTTGTGAACTGTTAACTCTCTTGTCGCTTTCAGGGCGATCTGACCTTGTATTCGTTACCCATCCGTGACGATACTTAGTTATTTTTAAATAGATTGGCTTCAGATAACTACAATAATTGTCGAGCGGTGCTAATCGATGTTCGATCGAGATTTATTTTTTTACTTTGAGATTCTTGCATATCTTCTGGGATTATTGACGACTTTAGCCGTGGTGTCCGCGATTTATCTCAAGTGGCACCGAAGGCCTTCTAGTCTACCGCTAGCCAAAGAGCAACGGCAGTTGGCAGAATTAAAACCCGACGATTTATCTGCGGGATTGAAAATGCGGAAAAACTTTTTGATTTTTCCCAACTCAAATCTGTGGCCGGCAACTGACAGCTTCTTGGGTAAAGTTTTAGGTATGGGTCGCGCTGTATTCTTGGCTAAGCAACAGCGCCTAAGTGTGAATTCTTCGCCTATTCTGGGGCCTGGAAATAGCAAAACGCTAAGTCTGAGCATTGCGGGTTCGATGGGGCAAAATCCCGATCGCCCGAATGCCGAGAATCCTCCCAAAGTTACTGCTTCCGCGCAATTAGAGGAAGATTTACTGGGCGAAATCCTAGCAGGTACTGATTCGCCGGGGGGAGCAGAATTCTTTGATGCCTTAGTTTGCCACTTAGCCTCAGCACTCGGAGTTCGCACCGCCGTCGCTGCCAAATCGATTAAGTCGAAGGCACGCACCGATACTGCTGCCGATAGATTGCAACTTATCAGTTTTTGGAGCGACGGACAGCAGCAGCCAAATTTTGAGTGCGACACTGCCAATACTCCCGAAGCGCGGGTGCTGGAGGAGGGAATGTATTCCTGTCCAGACTACCTCGGGGAAACCTTTCCAGAAGACCGCAGACCGGTAGTTACGGGTGCGCGCAGTTTCCTGGGAGTCTTGCTGAAAAACTCTTACGGCGAACCTTTAGGGATTATTTGTATTTTTCACGATCGACCCCTGGTGGAAGCACATCTTGCCAAATTCCGATTAATTCTCAGTATCTTTGCCGGACGGGCAGCCGCTGAATTAGAGCGGCAGCGCCTAGAAGCAGCACTGTCTACTGTAGAAGCGAAATACTGTGCCCTGGTAGAACAAATGCCCGCTGTCACCTACATTTCTCCCCTCAACCGCAAGGCTGCCAAACTTTACATCAGCCCGCAAATTGAGACTTTTCTAGGTTATTCTGTAGCTGAATGGAGAGCCGATCCCGACCTGTGGCTGAAACTCGTTCACCCAGAAGACCGCGATCGCGTGTTAGTGGAAAACGCCACACAGAAATTCAGCGAGGGAGAAGATATCTTCTGCGAGGGGTCGCTGGTTTCAGAATACCGCGCGATCGCCCGCAACGGTCGAGTCGTCTGGTTCCGCGATCAAGCTACCGCAGTTCGTGATGAAGCAAGCAAGTCTGTCATCCTTCAAGGCGCAATGTTTGACATCACAGAGACTAAAGTAGCTGCCAGCGCGTTGCTAGAAAGCGAATATCGCTATTACACCTTGGCAAAAATACTGCCGGTCGGGATTTTCCGCGCCGATGCTGCTGGAGATTGCTTGTACGTCAATGAGCGATTTTTGGAGATGGCGGGACTGACTGCGCCAAAGGCACTCGGCGAAGGTTGGGCGCAAAGTTTGCATCCCGAAGACCGCGAGCGTGTTTTGAGCCAGTGGTATCGCGCTGTCATAGACAAGTTGCCATGTAAGTTAGAGTACCGCTTTTGCAACGGTGAGTTGACAACCTGGGTATTTTGGCAAGCAGTGCCAGAAATTACCAAAAGCGGGGAAGTTCTAGGCTATCTCGGCACGTTGACCGATATCACCGATCGCAAGCAGGCAGAATTCGCGCTGCAACAGGCCGAAGAGAAATACCGCAGTATTTTTGAAAATGCGATCGAAGGCATTTTCCAGACAACGCCCGACGGACGCTACCTCAGCGCTAACCCTGCTTTGGCGAGAATTTACGGCTATTCCTCGGCCGCCGACTTGATCGCGAACATACGCAACATCGACAGCCAACTCTACCTCGATCCCAACCGCCGTGTCGAGTTTTTGCGCGCGATCGAAAAACACGGTTTTGTGTCTGAGTTCGAGTCCCAAGTTTACCGCGCTGACGGCACTACTATCTGGGTTTCCGAGAACGGCCGGGCAGTTCGCGATCCTGACGGAAATTTACTTTACTACGAAGGCACTGTCGAAGATATTACCCTCCGCAAAATAGCAGAAGATAAGTTGGTACACGATGCTTTGCACGATATGCTAACCGGTTTGCCCAACCGAGCTTTATTTATGGATCGCTTGGGGCACGCGATCGATCTTTCCAAACGCCGCCCCGAAATTTTGTTTGCGGTGCTGTTTATCGATCTCGATCGCTTTAAGGTTGTTAACGACAGTTTGGGGCATTTAGTGGGCGATCGGTTGCTCATCGCGATCGCGCAGCGCCTGGGAATCTGTTTGCGCGCTGGAGATACCGTTGCGCGTCTTGGTGGCGACGAATTCGCTATTTTGCTGGAAAATATCAAAAGCACCGAGGATGCGATCCAGATTGCCGAACGAGTGCAAGCGGAACTGGCAGAGCCTTTTTACCTTAACGAATATCAAGTTTTTACCAGTGCTAGCATTGGGATTGTTTGTTCTGGTTTGCCTCGATATCCAAGGGAAACCAGCAAACTGTCGAGTCCCGAAAATTTGGGAAATATCGATCGGGAAACTTCTTTGTCTTGCTTATCTTCCGACTCTCCTGTTCCCAATGTCCCGTTCCCAATGTTGTACGATCGGCCTGAAGAACTGCTCCGAGATGCAGATGCGGCCATGTATCATGCTAAGGGATTGGGCAAAGCTCGCCACGAAGTTTTTGACTTAAGTATGCACACTCGCGCCGTCGCCCTTTTGCAACTGGAAAACGACCTGCGACGCGCTTTAGACTCCCAGGAATTTCAGCTTTACTATCAGCCTATCGTCTCTCTTGTTACTGGTAGAATCAGCGGTTTTGAAGCGCTGCTGCGGTGGTATCACCCGCAGCGGGGTGTCGTAGCTCCTGGCGAGTTTATTTTAGTAGCTGAAGAAACTAGATTGATTATACCTATTGGCTGGTGGATGATGCGATCGGCTTGCCATCAGATCCACGAGTGGCACCAAAAATTCCCCGAAAATCCGCCGTTGACTGTCAGCGTCAACCTTTCTAACCAACAATTTAAACAACCGGATTTAATCGATCGCATTCGCGACATTTTACAAGAAACTCAGCTTGACCCCCGCACTTTAAAGGTAGAAATTACTGAAGGCGTCATCATGGAGAATGCCGAATCAGCAGTGGCTATCCTCGCGGAATTGAAAAATTTACAAATTCAATTATATATTGACGATTTCGGCACTGGCTATTCTTCTTTGAGCCGCCTGCACACTTTTCCAACTGATGCTTTAAAAATCGATCGAGCTTTTGTCAGCCGCATGACTGAAGATGAAGGAAACGAAGCGATTGTACAGACTATTTTAATTTTAGCCAGTCATTTAGGCATGGATGTAATTGCTGAAGGCATCGAAACCAGCGAACAGCTTAATTTACTTAGAGCGCTGCAATGCGAATACGGACAAGGATACTTTTTCTCAAAGCCGATAGACAGCATCGCAGCCACACTTTTGATAGAAAGTCAACCCCAATGGTAAGGATCGCGAATTAAATAACTTACAATTTTAATTGTTATTGTGGGATGGGCGTCCCGCCCGTCCAAAAAGGACG